>JAIWOM010000098.1 GCA_020216895.1 Microcella sp. | reverse complement strand
ATCGGCGCCGCGCAGCTCGGGCACGCGCTCGGCGGGGAGACCACCGAGAGGCCGCGCGGCACCCGGTGGATCACGACGTTGAGGAAAGAACCGATCGCGGCACCGAGCACCCCGACGATGAGCGGCATGACGACCGTCATCGGCGCCCGTGCGTCACGGGGGTGGACGGATTCATCACGCGGGAACGTCGATGTCGGTGTACTCGATCAGGTCGCCAGGGGTGCCGGGCAGCGGCTCGCCGCCGACCGCGCCGCCGCCACCGGGGCCGCCCGCGCCATTGCCGAGGTCGAACCCGGGGATGCCGATCGGCACGTAGGTGAGCTCGCTGTTGTTCGAGAAGGACACGTTCGAGGCGTAGTACTGCCCGCGCCAAGTGAGGCTGTTGCTATTGAACACCGGGCACGGCGTGTAAACGATGACCGCGATGGGCGCTTCGAGCTCGTTCTGGTTGTTGATGTCGATGCGGCCGCAGCCGGTGCTGGTGGGCTTGCCGTCCGCCACCGTGTCCGGCGTGATGAAGCGCAGGGCGCGGTCGATGCTCCCGTTCGAGACCGCGGTGAAGTCCTCGATGTTCGCGGTGCGCGGCAGGATGAACGTGATGTCGGTGCGCATGGTCAGCTTCCACTTGGCACTCGACGAGATCGTGAACGACGAGCAGGCGCGAGCATCGATGACGGTCGGTGTCGTGTACCCGCTGATCGCGGTCACCGCCGCCGAGCTCACCGTCTTGTTGTCGATGATGCAGGAGCCGCCCCAGGTGCGCACCGTCCAGCCGCGCGACTGCCAGTCGGCGGCGACGAAGTTGACGTCGACCCACGGCGGACGCGTGGGCGCCACGACATCGGCGCGGTTGTAGAACACCGGGTCGGCGCCCGTGGTGCGCGCGGCCGAGCAGGCGTCACCGGCAGCATCCCAGCCCGTCGCACCCGTCGTGCAGCGCTGGCCCCAGCTGTCGATCTCGCCGCGGGCGTAGATGCCGCCTTCGATCGTGGTGCTCGGGTCGATGCGCGTGAGCCCGGTGCCAGCGGCGATGACATCGCCGCCGATCGTCTTGTTGCCCTGCAGCGTGACAGTGCCCGATGCCCAGACGTTGCCGCCCGCGCTGCACGTGTTGTCGAGCTGGATGTTGCCGTTCGCGGCGACGATGTCGCCCTCGACGTAGACGCTGTTGCTGCACACGATGTTGCCCTCGGCCACGATGACGTTCGCCTGGTTGCCGTTGAACGACAGCAGCTCGAGGCTGTTCGCGAGGCCGGGCGTGCCGTAGCTGAACACGGCGGCGCCCGTGACCGCCGCGGTGTTCGCACCGGGCCGCCAGGTGTAGATCGCCTGCACGGCCGAGGCATCGCCCGCCGATGCCGACTCGGCCACGCCCTCGTCGGCCGCGAAGCCCACCGACTGGATTCGGATCTGCGTCGCCGCGTCGATCGGGCACCCGCTGGTCCAGTTCGCGACCGTGCTGATGCGGTAGGCGATGGTGGCCTCGAAGAACGGTGCGGCAGCAGCGGTACCGGTGAGCGCCGGATCGACGGAGCCCTGGGTCGCGGCGAGCTCACCTGAGGCCGGGCACTCGTCGGCGAAGAGCGCCGCGATCATCGCGTCGACGCCCGCCTCGGCGGCGGCGTTCGACTGCACGCTGGCCCGCGTGAGGGAGGTGTAGCCGAGCGCCTGCACTGTCGCGCTGGTGACCGTCATCGTGATGATCGAGGTCACGGCGAGCAGGCCGATGACGGCGATCATGGCATTGCCGCGGTCGCCGTCGGCACGGCCGAGGCGATCGATGCGGCGGAGGCTGCGGCGCAGAGGGCTGATCAGAAGCATTGCGGGCTCGCATTCGATTGAGGACCACGGCCGGTGGCGGCCGTCACGAAGAGGGATGCGGGGCCGGCGTCCCCGTCGACGGTGAAGTTCACGGCCACCCCGCGCGTGCCCTGCGCGGCGAACACCGGCCGCGGGGTTCCACCGCTGCCGATGACGGGCTCGATTCCGGCGCTTACGACAGTCCATTCGGAGCCGACGGCCCCCGGGGTGGGTGCCGCGATCAGCGACGTGCTCGACCGCTGGTAGACCTGGCCGAGGGTCGCATCGTAGAAGAAGGCGTGGCAGCGCGCGGTGCCGCCGGCGGTGGTGCGCACCCGGACCGTCACGGACTGCCCGCCGGAGATCGGGGTCACCTGGACGGCGGTCGAGTTGCGCACGATCTGCTCGACGCTGTTCGCCACGAGCTGGCCGTCGGTGGTCGAACCGGTCACGTCGCGCACCGTGCGGTCGGCCTGGATGGCGCTGATGACCACGCTGGCGACGATGGTGATGACGACACCGAACAGGGCCGAGGCGATGAGCAGCTCGATGAGCGTGAACCCGCGGTCGTCGGCGGCGCGGGCGGCGGCGCGGCCCGGCCGGCGCATCACGACGGCGCTCACGGGGTGCCGTCCAGGTAGATGAGGGTGCGGGCGTCAGCGATCGGCGTGCGGGTGGCATCGGCCAGATCGAACGCGACGACGGTGACGCGCATGGCCGTGCCGTCCGTGCACGACGCGACTGCGGGCACCGAGGTGACCACGCGGAGAGTGACGCCCTGGGCGTCGACGGTGTCGCTCGTCGCGTTGAGCAGCTGGGCGCCGGCGCAGTCGGCGGCCCCGCGCGTTCGGGCCGCATCGATCGCCTGCGACACGAGGCGGTTGGCGGTCGCGCTGGTCGAGTTCACCTCGGAGGCTCGGAGGGCCGTCACGAGGACCGGGACGAAGGCGATCGCCAGGAGGGAGATCAAGAACATCGAGATGATGATCTCGATGAGACCGATACCGCGCTCATCC
Source organism: Microcella sp. (assembly GCA_020216895.1). Taxonomy (GTDB): domain Bacteria; phylum Actinomycetota; class Actinomycetes; order Actinomycetales; family Microbacteriaceae; genus Microcella. The sequence goes on along the minus strand of JAIWOM010000098.1, from coordinate 3,151 downwards.
GCGGCGGTGCGACGGGCGTCGGCGGGCACGACGGATAGCGGAGCATGTGCTCGCTGCTGCGTCATTGTGATCCCCCCGATCCTGTCGCGATGGTGCGTGTCTGTTCAGTTGTCGAGATTCGGTCGCTCTAGTGTGACCGATTCGCCCGAGAATCGGCAGATGGGGCCGCCCTGCGGGCGACCCCATCCGTCTCGATCGAATCTCTCGGGTCGAGCGAATGCCTTACGGCGTGCAGTCGCCCTCACGGGGGCCCTCGGCGCCCGAGTCGACGAAGAACGTGGTGCCGCTCGCGCTGACGCGCTCGAGGCAGAAGGTCTGGTCGCCGTCGACGATGGTGACGCCGGCCGGGAAGCCGAGCGCGGTGAGCTCGGCGGTCACCGTGGTGCCCGGGCCGGTCGGGTTCTCGACGAGCGAGGCGACCATCGCGACCTTCGCCGTGGCGAGGTCGGAGATCGCTGCCGAGTTCTGCGCCTGCTGCTGCTGGCCCAGGAACACCGGCACGGCGATCGCGGCGAGGATGCCGATGATGATGACGACCACGAGAAGCTCGATCAGGGTGAAGCCCTTCTCGTTGTTCTCGATGCGCTCGAGGCGGTTCTGCAGAGCAGTGCGAATGGACATGTGTCCGTTTCCTTTCCCATCAAGTGAAGGTTGACAGGTGGGCCCCCCACGGAACATGAAACCGGCCCCCCAGGTGATTACTGTGCCACTCCCAGCCCCTTCAGGGCATCCCCCGTGCGGGGGACAGTGCGGCGTGTCGGTTAGATCTGGTTGAAGACGTCGAATATCGGAAGGTAGAGCGCCACGATCATGCCGCCCAGGATGACGCCGAGGAAGGCGATCATGAGCGGCTCGATGAGCGAGGTGAGAGCCTCGGTCGTGCTCTGCACCTCGCTGTCGTAGAAGTCGCTGATCTTCTCGAGCATGGTCTCCAGCGCACCCGAGTCCTCACCGACGGCGATCATCTGGGTGACCATGGTCGGGAAGATCGGCTCGGTCGCGAGCGGAGCGGCGATGGAGCGGCCCTGCCGCACGGAGTCCTGCACCGACTGCACCGCCTGCTCGACCTGCCAGTTGCCCGAGGTCGAGCCGACGATCGACAGGGCCTGCAGGATCGGCACGCCGGCGCCGATCATCGTGCCGAAGTTGCGCGTGAAGCGGGCGATCGCGATCTTCTTGAAGAGCTCGCCGAACACGGGCATCTTGAGCAGCGCGGGCTCCCACACCGAGCGGAACTTCGGGGTGTGGCGGTTGGCCCGCCACCAGATCGTGCCGACGATGATGGCGACAATGACGAGCGGCCCGAGCCAGACCATGTTCTGCGAGATCACGACCAGGATGCGCGTGGGCAGCGGCAGCTCTCCCCCGAGATCCTTGAAGAGGTCGTCGAAGACCGGAACGATGAACAGGATCATGCCGACGACGGCGAGCAGCGCCATGATCAGGACGACGACCGGATAGGTGAGCGCCGACTTGATGGTGGCTTTGAGCTCGACCTCCTTCTCGTAGTTCTTCGCGATCGAGTCGAGCGACGTCTCGAGGAAGCCGCCGACCTCGCCCGCGCGGACCAGGTTGACGAAGATCGGCGGGAAGATGCGCGGATGCTTCGCCAGGCTGTCGGAGAACGTGCTCCCCTCCTCGACCCCCGAGCGCACCTCGTCGAGGGTGGACGCCAGCTTCGGGTTCTCCGACTGGTCGGCGAGGATCGTCAGCGCCTTCAGCAGCGGCAGACCGGCGCTGATCATCGTGGCGAGCTGTCGGCTCATCACCGCGAGGTCCTTGATGCTGACCTTCTTGTCGAAGAGCCCGCCGAACGAGATCTCGCGCTGGAGGCCCGTGCCGCCGCTCACCTGCTCGATCGAGATGGGGGCGATTCCCATGGTGCGCAGACGCGACACCACCGAGGCCTCGCCGGCAGCATCCACACGGCCCTTGACGACCTTGCCGCTGGAGTCGCGGCCCGTGTAGGCGAAGGTGAGAGTCGCCGCCATTACCGGGCACCCCCGAATCCGTCGGCGAACGGCTGTCCCGCCGGGGCTCCGTCAGGAGCGGCACGGTGGACGAGACGGTTGAAGTTCTCGGGGTCCTGCATCTTCGCCTGCGCGGCCTCGTGCGTGACCATGTGGCTGTTCACGAGGTCGGCGAGGTGCTGGTCCATGGTGTGCATACCGGCATCGCGGCCAGCCTGCAGCGCCGAGGTGATCTGGTAGGTCTTTCCCTCGCGGATCAGGTTGGCGATGGCGCCCGTGGTCATCATGATCTCCGTCGCGATGATGCGGCCCTGGCCGGTGGCGCGCGGCAGGAGCGTCTGACAGACCACGCCCTGCAGGGTGAGGGCGAGCTGCGAGCGCACCTGGCCCTGCTGGTGCGGCGGGAAGACGTCGATGATGCGGTCGATCGTCTGAGCGGCCGACTGCGTGTGCAGGGTCGCGAAGACGAGGTGGCCGGTCTCGGCGGCGGTGAGCGCCGTCGATACCGTCTCGAGATCACGGAGCTCGCCGATGAGGATCACATCCGGGTCCTGCCGCAGCACGCGCTTGAGGGCGTCGGCGAAGGAGTGAGTGTCGGACCCGACCTCGCGCTGGTTGACGAGCGCGCGCTGGTTGCGATGGACGAACTCGATCGGGTCCTCGATCGTGACGATGTGGTCGGCACGCGTCTTGTTCACCAGGTCGATGAGCGCGGCGAGCGTTGTCGACTTGCCCGAGCCGGTCGGCCCGGTGACGAGAACCAGCCCGCGCGGGAGCGCGGCGAACTTCGCCACCACACCGGGCACGCCGAGCTGCTTGAGCGACTTGATCTCGGTCGGGATGAGGCGGAAGGCCGCCGCCATCGCATCACGGTCCTTGTAGAAGTTGACGCGGAACCGGAAGTCACCGCGCGGGCTGATCGCGAAGTCGAGCTCCCACTCGCGCGCGAAGACCTCCCGCTGGTGCTCGTTCATGATCGTCTCGAGCATCGCGGTGACATCGTCGCGGCTCCAGATCGTCGAGCCGGTGGCCGGGGTGAGCTCCCCATCGACGCGCACCATGGGCGGCGCATCCGCGGCCACGTGCAGGTCGGACCCTCCGCGGGCGACGACGTCATCGAGCGCCGCGAGCAGAGCCGGGTGGATGCCCGTCATGGCCTGCGCCGAGCCCAGGGGCGGCGG
>JAIWOM010000097.1 GCA_020216895.1 Microcella sp. | reverse complement strand
CAAGCACTGCGGCCGGCCGCGCAAGGAGATCGACCTGCGCCCCGCCGTCGCCCTGCTCCGAGAGGGGCGCGGGCTCAAGGACGTGGCCCGCATCCTCAAGGTGCCCCGCGCCACGCTGCGCCGCCGGCTGGAGGAGGCGGGGCAGTGGCCGGTGGCGCGGGAGGCGGGGCAGCGGGAGGCGGCGTAGGGGTTCATAAGGCCGCGCCGCGCCGGGGCCTCCAGGACGGCGGTTCCGGGGTCCACAAGGCGGGGCCGAAGAGGGGGCCAGAAGGAGCTGGTAGTTGACCCCGCCGCATCCTTGACGATAATCCTATCGACTTCACGCCGATCAGCCGATACCTTTCAGCAGGAGGTGCCCGTCATGCCCAGGCAGCCACGAGACCGCGCAAGTGCAAACCCCGCCTCGGAAGCCAGCGTGAAGGCCGCCTACGAGCGGCTGGCGGAAGATCTACGTGTCCAGCATCCCGGTGTCGCTGACCTCCTCCGGCTCTACGGCGAGTACGAGGCGGCCTCGGACCGGACCGCAGCGTACTTGGAGGCGATGCGCCAGCCCCCGTGCTACGCCATGACGGACGTGTGTACCGGCTGAGATCCTGCGCGCGGGCGAACCGCGGCAACTCGAACGTGAGGGCAGCCACATGGCTTCATGGGGTGAACTGCTTGCTGAGCTGAACCAGCGCAAGGCTCAGCATGGTGTAGGTGTGTTTGACACCGTTCGACGAGAGCACCTGGCGGCGCTGGCCAAGCATACTGGCCGAAGCGTCATCCTGTACGCCACCAACTGGACGGGCGGGAGCGCCGACCCCCAGCTCATCTCCATCACGCCCGAGGATGTGCAGGGATTCATGGAAGTCGTCCGCGGCCTCCCCGCAGACGGGCTTGACTTGGTGATTCACTCACCGGGCGGTCAACCGGAGGCCGCTGAAGCACTCGTTGACTACATGAGGTCCAAGTTCAACGATATCCGGGTCATCGTGCCGCACGCTGCGATGTCTGCTGCCACGATGCTCGCCTGCTCGTCGAATCGCATCGTGATGGGCAAGCACTCTTCCCTCGGCCCCATCGATCCGCAGTTCATCATGCGCACTGAACTTGGACCAGCCTCCATTCCGGCCTATGCCATCCTGGAGCAGTTCAAGATGGCGCAGGAGCAGTGCAAGGATGCTTCACTGCTCCCCTCGTGGTTGCCCGTTCTGCGCCAATATGGACCCGCGTTGTTGGTCCAGTGCCAAATCGCCATGAAGCTCTCTGAGAAGCTGGTTGCTGACTGGCTTCGAGCCTACATGTTCGATGGCAGCGCCGATGCGCGGAAGACGGCAACCCGCATCGCCAAGAAGCTGGCCCATCATGGCGCCCACTTGAGCCACTCCCGCTTCCTTTGTCGCGAACGCTGCCGGAAGCTCGGTCTCGTGGTGGATGACCTCGAAGCAGATCAGTACCTTCAGGACGAAGTGCTGTCAGTGTTCCACGCGACTACGCACACCTTCAATGCAACTGGCGCGGTGAAGATCATCGAGAACCATCTCGGTCGCGCGTTCGTCAAGCGTCAGCAGCAGATGGTGTTTCTCCAACAGCCGTTGGCGACGCCACAGCCGCCGGGTGGCCCGCCCTAGTTGGGTAGCTACTCCCTACCGTGCAACCACTGTATCCCCCGTCGTGCCGGGACTGCCCAGCACGGGCAACGCGGCAAGACGAGCCCTCGCCTCCCCTCCCGGCGCTAGGCAGATAGTTCGAGCTACCTCCAGCAACGGGAGCCATTACCTACGGTAGGGAGAAATCGCGGCGACGCGGTCTCTCCCTTCCGCATTTCTGGTCCTGCCTCGCCGGCCTTCCGCCGCCGCCGGCTGTTCACCGCGCGCGTCGTCGAGCCGCTCCCGGGCTCCGGCTCGCCCTCGGCGCCGCCCGCCGAGCCGGCCACGCTCACCAGCGGGAAGGTGTACTCGATGGTCAGGTCGTCGCCGTCGGCGGTGATGCGCTGGACCCAGGCCCGCAGCAGCCCCCGTCGCTCGTCGACCGTGCCGCGCTCGACCACCGCCCGTAGATCGGCCACCCAGCCCGCGATGTCCGCGTCGTCGATGAGCAGTAGCGGCTCGTTCCCGGCCTCGGGCAGCGCCGCGATCTTTCCGTCGAGCGCCTCCTTCTCGCGGCTCACCTCCTCGATGCGCGGGGCGAGCCGGGCCGCAGGGATGCTCCCGCTCTCGACCGCCGTGTAGAGGTTGTCGAGCCGCCGGTTCAACTCGGCGAGCTGGCCGTGCAGCACCGCGCGCTCCCCCTCCGCGTCGGCCTGCTTGGACCGCAGCGAGGCCTGGACCTCGTGGACCAGGTCGCCGAACACGCCGGGGTGGAGCGCGCCGTCTCGGAGCGCGTCGAGGACGACCGCCTCGACCTTGCCCTGCTCGAAGTTGCGCGCGGACGGGCAGGCCTTGGCCCCCTGCTTCTGCTTGGTCTGACAGGAGTAGTACTGGTAGGCGTTGTTCCTCGCGCCGTGGCCGATGTACGGCGCGCCGCAGCAGCCGCAGACCAGCAGGCCCGACAGCAGGTAGTCGCTGTTCGTCGCGCGCGGGTGGGTCACGGTCGGGCGGCGCTGGGCGATGATCGCGCCGACGCGGGCGAAGTCCTCAGAGCTCACCAGCGGCTCGTGGGCGTCCTCGATGCGGAGCGGCGCGGCGGGGTCGGTGGCGAACTTGGCCGACGAGCGGGCGCCCCAGGTGTAGACGCCGGTGTAGACCTCGTTGCGGAGCAGGTAGAGCACAGTCTGCTTGTTCCAACGCCGACCGCGCGGCGTGCGCAGGCCCTCGTCGTTGAGCGCGCCGACGATCCTCGCCGCTCCCTGCCCCGCGAGCGCCATCGAGAAGATCCGCTGCACGAGCGGCGCCCAGGCCGGATCGGGGACGAGCCTCCCAGGCCCGCGACTCGAGGCGGGGCGCTCGACCTGGTAGCCGACCGGCACCGCGCCGCCGTTCCAGCCGCCCTCCGCCGCGTTCTTCCGCATCCCGCGGCGGGTGTCCTCGGCGAGCTTGCGGACCTGGTACTCGTTGAAGCTGCGGAAGATCGTGCCCATGAGCCAGCCCGCCGGGGTGTCGTCGGTCTGCTCTTTGGTGGACTCCAGCGAGACGCCGGCGGCGCGCAGGTCCTGCATCGCCTTGAGCGAGTGCTCCAGGCTCCGCGAGAAGCGCGAGAAGTCCCACACGACGATCACGTCGAAGGGGCGCGGTTGCTGGACCATATCGGCGAGCATCCTGCGGAAGGCGGGGCGTCGCTCGTCCTCGAAGCCGCTGATCCCGTCGTCGTGGTACTCGGCGGTGACCAGCCAGCCCTGCCGCTGGGCGTGCAACCGGCAGGCGTCGAGCTGGGCGGGCACCGAGAGGTCGCGGTCGGCCTGCTTCAGCGAGGAGCAGCGGGCATAGAGCACCGCGCGCAGCGGCCGGGTCATGGCCTCTCCCCGGCGCTCACCATCTGCACGACGTCGCGATCGACGGGGTCGTAGCCCTCGGCCTCGTAGAAGCGGAACAGCTTGTGCGCGAACTCGAGCCACTGGCCCTTCTGCTTGGTCGAGAAAGAGTCGAGCCACCGCGGGTCCATCCCGGTCGGACAGAGGCGCGGGTCGAGCACCAGCTCGCGGAAGGCCTGGTCGACGGCGTCGCGCACGTCGCGGACCTCGCGAAGGCTGTAGCCGGCGGCGCGGAACACCTCGGGCGTGGGCACGCTGTAGACGAGGGCGACGCGCTCGAGGAAGTCGACGTCGGGGGTCTTGGCGCGGCCCCCCGTCTCCAGCTTCTGGAGGATCGAGTACGGGATGCCGAGGTCGGCGGCGGCGGCGCGCAGCGACAGGCCCTTGGCGGTGCGCCACTCGCGGAGGTGCTCGCCGAGGTCCTCGGCGTGGGCGACCTCGAGGACGCTGCGGCCCTCCACCGCGGCGCGGAGCGCGGCGTCGTCGAGGCGCTCGCGGGGGGTCTTCTGGGTGGGCATCGGGCCTCCTCGACCGGGCCGGGCGTCGGCGCCGGTCTCGGAAGCAGTCTACTTGCGTCCATAATCGGACGCAAGACGAAACATTGAGATCGAGGGGCGGTGACGACAGCGCGCTCATGTTACGATTCATCATCACTCCCGCCCAAGTGGAAGCGTTTCGTATCATGCCCACCACCCAACCAGAGCAGGTCATGGCCCTCGCCCGCAGCCTCGGCGTGCTCCGCGCGCGCGACCTCGATCCGCTCGGCATCCCCCGCGTGGTGCTCGCCCGGCTCGTGGACCAGGGCGTGCTCGTGCGAGTCGGCCGAGGGCTGTACACGCGGGCGGACGCCGACGTGTCGCCGCACCACTCGCTCGCGCAGGTCGCCTCCCGCGTGCCCGCCTGCGTCGTCAACCTGCTCTCCGCCCTGGTCTTCCATGAGCTGACCGATGAGCTGCCGGCGGCCGTGTGGATCGCCGTCCCGCGGGGCCACCGGACTCCGACGCTCGACTCTCCGCGGCTGGAGCTGACGCGGACGGTGCCTCGGTTCCTGGAGCTCGGGGTGAGCCGTCACCGCATCGAGGGGGTCCCGGTCGCGATCACCGACCCCGCTCGCACCGTCGCCGACTGCTTCAAGTACCGCTCGCGGGTCGGCGTGGACGTCGCCATCGCCGCCCTGCGGGACTACGACGCGCGCTACCGCGGCAAACGCGACGCGCTGTGGGACATGGCCGGCGCGTGTCGGGTGCAGACCGTGCTGCGGCCCTACCTGGAGGCGCTCTCTTGACCAGCAAGGACCACGCGACCTCCGTGCGGACACGGCTGCTGGACCGCGCCCGCCGCGATGGCGAGGACTTCCAGCGCCTGCTCGTCCGCTACGCCATCGAGCGCCTGCTCTACCGACTGTCGGCGTCCGATCACGCGGGAGACTTTGTGCTCAAGGGCGCCACGCTGTTCGCGCTGTGGATGGGCAAGCCGCACCGAGCGACCAAGGACCTCGACCTGCTCGGACGTGGCAGCCCCGACGTGGCTCGCCTCGTGACGGTGTTCCGGGAGGTCGCCGCAGTGCCGTGCCCCGAGGACGGCATGGCCTTCGACGCCGATGGCATCACCGGCGCGCCCATCCGCGAGGACGCCACGTTCGCCGGCGTGCGTGTCGTCGTGTCCGCGGAGCTGGCCGGCGCGCGGATCAGGGTCCAGGTAGACATCGGCCTCGGCGACGCCACCGTGCCCACGCCGCCGCTCGTCGAGGTCGCGAGCCTGCTCGATCTGCCCGCTCCGCGCCTGCGCGCCTATGCGCCCGAGACCGTGGTGGCCGAGAAGCTGGAGGCGTTGGTCGTGCTCGGCATCACCACCAGCCGCATGAAGGACCTCTACGACCTCGACCTGCTCCGTCGGAGCTTCCCCTTCGACGACACCCTGGTCGACGCGGTGACGGCGACCTTCACCCGGCGCGGCACACCGATCCCGACCGCTCTGCCCGTGGGCCTCTCCGACGCGTTCGCGGCTGACGCGGTGAAGCAGACCCAGTGGCGAGCCTTCCTACGCAAGGCCGGCGGCGAGCCCGACCTGGAGCTCGGCGTGGTCGTCGCCGCGCTGCGGTCCTGGCTCTGGCCGATCCTCGAGCGCGCACGCGGCGGATAGCGGAGCCAACGCCGATCGAACACCAAGCGCCTTGCGCCGGTTCGATTCCGGGGTGAGTCTATTTGCGTCCACATCTGGACGCATCCAGAACCTCACCGCGAGGCCGCCGTGACCCCCAGATACTACCTCCGCAAGGACCGCATCGTCGCCGCGATCGACGCGAGCCACCTGTGCCAGGCCGGCTTCGCCGAGGAAGTCGGGCTGTCCCGCTCCCACTGGTCGCAGGTGCTCAACCGCCACCGGGCCGCAACCCCGCGCGTCCGGCGCGCCCTGCTCCGACACGCCGTGCTCCGGGGCATCCCCGAGGACGAGCTGTGGGACGTGATCGGCGACCGCGCCGAGGCGGCGTGATCCGATGAGCCGCCGGCCCGAGCCCCCCGACCCCCGGCTGCATGCCTTGCGCACGCTG
>JAIWOM010000096.1 GCA_020216895.1 Microcella sp. | reverse complement strand
CATGGATGCCCGCCCGGGCCACACCGAGACCGACCTGTCGCGGCACCCGCTGGCCGGTGAGCGTCCCGCCTTCCCGGTCGGGTTCTCGCCCGCCGCCGTGGTCGGCCGCATCGTCGAGGGCATCCGCGCCGACGAGCGCGACCTGCCCTCGACCGCGTTCCAGGGGCTTCCGACCGCCACCGCCTGAGCGCGGCCGTCGCCCGCCGGTAGGCTGGGAGAGACATGATCGACCTCGACTTCTCCGAGCGCATCGCCGCCGCCCGCAGCACCTTCGCCGATATCCGTGCCGTCATCGATGTCCCACGGCTCGAGGCCGACATCGCCGCCCTCAACGAGCAGGCCGCCGCGCCCGATCTGTGGGACGACACGGCGAACGCGCAGAAGGTGACGAGCGCGCTCAGCCACCGCCAGGCCGAGCTCAAGCGCATCACCGAGCTGCAGCAGCGCCTCGACGACCTCGACGTGCTCATCGAGATGGCGCGGGAGGCCGACGATGCCGACGCGGCCGCGGAGGCGGCGAGCGAGCTCGACGGCATCGAGAAGACCCTGGCCGAGATGGAGGTGCAGACCCTCCTCGACGGCGAGTACGACGCGCGTCCTGCCGTCGTCACGATCCGCGCCGGGGCCGGCGGCGTCGACGCGGCCGACTTCGCCGAGATGCTGCTGCGCATGTACCTGCGCTGGGCCGAGCAGCACAAGTACCCGACGACCGTCATGGACATCTCCTACGCCGAGGAGGCCGGCATCAAGTCGGCGACCTTCGAGGTGGATGCCCCGCACGCGTTCGGCACGCTCAGCGTCGAGGCGGGCACCCACCGCCTGGTGCGCATGTCGCCCTTCGGCGCCGCCGGCAAGCGGCAGACGAGCTTCGCCGCCGTCGAGGTGATCCCGCTGCTGGAGGAGAGCGCCGAGATCGAGATCCCCGAGGGCGACATCCGGGTCGACGTCTTCCGCTCCTCCGGCCCCGGCGGGCAGTCGGTCAACACGACCGACTCGGCCGTGCGCATCACGCACCTGCCGACCGGCATCGTCGTCTCGATGCAGAACGAGAAGAGCCAGATCCAGAACCGCGCCGCCGCCATGCGCGTGCTGCAGTCGCGCCTGCTCATCATGCAGCGTGAGGAGGAGGCGGCGAAGAAGAAGGAGCTCGCGGGCACCATCACTGCCAGCTGGGGCGACCAGATGCGCTCGTACGTGCTCGCGCCCTACCAGATGGTGAAAGACCTGCGCACCGAGCACGAGGTCAACAACCCCTCGGCCGTGTTCGACGGCGACCTCGACGGCTTCATCGCCGCTGGCATCAAGTGGCGCAAGCAAAAGCCCGTCGACTGAGCGTCATCGACTGATTCGCACCATCGACGCGCGCGCGACCGCGCCGTAGAGTCTCGCCATGGTGAGCATCAGCATCGTCGAGATCCCCGCCCGCGACCTCGAGCGCGCCCGCGCCTTCTACGCCCACGTCTTCGCCGTCGACCTGGAAGTGTCGGAGGTGGACGGCCAGCACATGGTCTTCTTCCCGACCGCCGACGAGCAGGCGACCGGGCTGGCCCTCACCGAGGGTGAGGACTACGTGCCGAGCAGCGAGGGGATCCGCCTGTACCTGACCGTCGACGACCTCGAGGCTGTTCTGGCGCGGGCCGTCGAGGCCGGGGGGCAGATCGCCGCGGAGGTCGAGGCCGTCGAGGGCTGGGGGCGCTACGCCGCCTTCCGCGACCTCGAGGGCACGGTGGTCGGGGTGACGCAGCCCTAGCCGCGGCGCGGGCCCGCATCCGTCGACGGCGCCCCCGGTCGGCACCTGAGAACCTGGCCGCGCTGGGTGTCGCAGCCCGCCCGCGCCCACGGCCGCGCCTACGCTGGCCCGGTGATTCGATTCGACGAGGTCACCAAGGTCTACCGCGGCACGGCGCGGCCCGCGCTCAACGGTGTCAGTCTCGAGATCCTCAGCGGCGAGTTCGTCTTCCTCGTCGGCGCCTCCGGCTCCGGCAAGTCGACCTTCCTGCGCCTGGTGCTCAAGGAGGAGAAGCCGACCAGCGGCACCATCCACGCGCTGGGCCAGGATCTCGGGCACATCTCCAGCCGCAAGGTGCCCTACTTCCGGCGCAACCTCGGGGTCGTGTTCCAGGACTTCCGGCTGCTGCCCAACAAGACCGTCTTCGACAACGTGGCGTTCTCGCTGCAGGTCATCGGCAAGAGCGCGGGGTTCATCCACGAGGCGGTGCCCGACGCCCTGCAGACGGTCGGACTCGACGGCAAGGCGCAGCGCTACCCGCACGAGCTCTCGGGCGGTGAGCAGCAGCGTGTCGCCATCGCGCGCGCCGTCGTCAACAAGCCCGCGATCCTGCTCGCCGACGAGCCCACCGGCAACCTCGACCCCGAGACCAGCGCGGGCATCATGGCCCTGCTCGAGCGCATCAACGCCAACGGCACGACCGTCATCATGGCCACGCACGACGCCGGCATCGTCGATCGCCTGCAGCGGCGCGTCATCGAGGTCATCGGCGGTCGCGTCGTGCGCGATGAGCGCGGCGGCGGCTACAAGACGCAGGCGACCCCGATCATCGCGCAGGGATTCGGGGCGGGAGGCGCATCGTGAGGCTCGGACTCGTTCTCACCGAGGTCGGCCAGGGTCTGCGCCGCAACCTCAGCATGGTCATCTCGGTCGTGCTCGTCACCTTCATCTCGCTGACCTTCGTCGGCGCGGCCGTGCTGCTGCAGATGCAGATCACGCAGATGAAGTCGTACTGGTTCGACCGCGCCCAGGTCGCCGTGTACCTGTGCACCGAGTTCTCGACCGTCGGCGGGTGCGACCAGCAGGCGGCGACGCCCGACCAGGTGGCGCTCGTGCAGGCGCAGCTCGAGAGCGAGACGCTCGCGCCGTTCATCGACACCTTCTACTTCGAGACGCAGGAGGAGGCGTTCGCGCGCTTCCAGGACCAGTTCGCCGGGCAGGCGGTCGCCGACCTCATCACCCCCGAGTTGCTGCCCCAGGCGTTCTGGGTCAACCTCGTCGACCCCACGCAGAGCGATATCCTCGTCGATGCCCTCGGCGGGCTCGTCGGCGTCGAGAGCATCGTCGACCAGCGCAGCTACCTCGAGCAGATCTTCTCGATCCTCAACGCGGCGAGCTTCACCGCCATCGGCATCGCGGCGCTCATGCTCGTCGCCGCCGCCCTGCTCATCGCGACGACCATCCGCCTCAGCGCGTTCTCGCGACGACGCGAGATCGGCATCATGCGACTGGTGGGCGCCTCGAACCGGTTCATCCAGACCCCGTTCATCATCGAGGGCGTGGTCGCCGCGCTCATCGGCTCGGTGCTCGCCGGCCTCGCCGTCGTCGGCATCGTGCAGTTCTTCGTGCAGGGCTACCTCGCGCAGACCCTGCCGCTGACCTCGTTCGTCGGGCTGCAGGATGCCCTGCTCGTGGTGCCCATCCTGCTGGCCGCGGGGGCCGTACTCGCGGCGCTCTCGGCCAACGTCGCCATCACCCGCTACCTGCGCGTCTGACGTCGGTCGCCCGCACCGTCGGGCACGAACGTCTGCAGAACGGGGGAGTGCCGCCCGTTCTGGCCCCGCGCGGCCCATTCTGCAGACGCTCGTGCCCGGCGCGCGGGTATGCTGGAGGGCTGCGCGCGACGCGCGCGCGGCATCCGTCGGTCGAATGCAGGAGGTGAACCGTGCCGAAGGAGAAGGGCGAGAAGGTCGTCGCGACCAACCGCAAGGCGCGGCACGACTACACGATCGAGGACACCTACGAGGCCGGCCTCGTGCTCAGCGGCACCGAGGTGAAGTCGCTGCGCATGGGGCGCGCGAGCCTCGTCGACGGCTACGGCTACATCGACGGCGGGGAGGCGTGGCTCGACGCCGTGCACATCCCCGAGTACACGCAGGGCACCTGGACCAACCACCCGCCCCGCCGCAAGCGCAAGATGCTGCTGCACAAGGCCCAGATCATCAAGATCAGCCAGAAGGTCAAGGAGGGCGGCTACACCCTCGTGCCCCTGCGCATCTACTTCAGCGACGGCCGCGCCAAGGTCGAGCTCGCCGTCGCGAAGGGCAAGAAGGAGTACGACAAGCGGCACGCGCTGCGCGAGCGGCAGGACAAGCGCGAGGCCGACCGGGCCATGCGCACCCGCAACCGGATGGGCGAGTAGCCCGCCGGAATCGGGCTCGCCGCGCGGAGCCTCTGCCGCGCCGCGCCTAGAACGTGGTGAGCGGCGCGGTGCCCGTGAGCTGCGGGTCGCGGTGGAACATCGGCCACGATCCGAGGTCGTCGACGGTCGCCCCGTCGCTGCCCGGGATCGAGTAGTGGCGGATCACGCTGCGCAGCTGCACGCGGCCGGAGACGAGCTCGCCGACATAGCCGGCGAGGGTCACGCCGACCGTGCCATCCGGGCGGGCGGTGACGAGCGGCGAGTTCTGCAGGCCGATGCCGTTGATGCTGTGCACGATCTCCCCCGTGCGGCCGTCGAGGATGCGCAGGCCGCTGGTGGTCGGCACCAGGACGCTCTGGTAGCCATTGCCCAGGTCTGCCGTGACGACGGAGCCGATGACCCCGCCGGTCACCGACGCGCGCCAGATCGTCGCCCCGTTCGGGCCCTCCAGCGCCCAGACGCTCGTGCTCGACGAGGACACGCGCGCCGCGATCACGACGTCGAGCGTGCCGTCGCCCTTGATGTCGGCGAAGGCCGGGCTCGACGCGGTCGAGCCGTCGAGCTGCTTGCGCCAGACGTCGCCGCACCGGTCGTTGATCATGAAGATGAACTTCGTCGCGGTCTGGTTCGGGTAGAAGGTGCCGGTGCCGAAGGCGATGCCCGTGCGGCCGTCGGCGAGGACGGGCCCGACAGCGGGGGAGGACTGCACCACCTGGTTCGTGCGCCGCTCGCACACGAGCCCGCGGTTCGGGTACTTCTCGCCGGCGCGCCCGGTCGGCTTCAGGATGCGCAGGGCGCCACCGTTGCCGTAGGAGCGGAAGTACGAGGTGCCCGCGGTCGAATCGGCGCCCACGATCACGTAGTCGCGACCGGTGCCGTACAGGTCGGCCAGCGCGGCCGTGGAGAACGTGGAGTCGGCAGCGACCCACCAGAATCCGGGGATGTTCTTGCCCGACTCGGTCGCGAGCGCGTAGTGCAGCTGCCCCATCGTCGGCGCGTACGCGTCGAGGGTCGACGGGCCCCGCAGGTTGCCGAGCGAGACGGATGCCTTCACGCCGCTCGTGCCCGCCTGCGTGGGGTGCGATCGCGGGGTGACCTTCCACATCACCGCACCTGTGTTGCGGATCTTCCAGATGCCGCCCTTGCTCGGGCTCGCACTGCCGCCGACTCCGACATAGACCCGCGCTGTATCCCCGCTGCCGAAGACCGACGGCGTCGAGTCGACGACGATGCCGCCGGTCTTGACCGGCCAGCCGGGAACCCACGAGCCGTCGGAGAGGTGCAGGGCCCAGATGTTGCCGGCGCGGTCGCCGACTATGACGGCGGGGCCTCCGTTGTCGAGCGTGCCGACGGTGGGTGAGGAGGTCGCGATGGGCTTGCCGAGCGTGCCGCCCCGGCGCTCCCACTCGAGGCAGAGGGTGCTCCCGCAGTCGTCCGCGGCGGGGGCGACGCTCGACGTCTCCGGCAGGAGCGCGGTCGAACCCACCGCCCGCTCCGCCGCGACCGCCGGGCTGATGCCCGCCGAGACGAGCAGCGCCGTGCAGACGATCGCTACTGCCCCCGTGCGAATCCGTCGCGAGATGATCCCCATCATGATGCCTACCCCCATCGGCTCGGTGAGCGAGCCTCGACGGTCAGGCTAGCGCAGGCGGTGCCGCGCCGTTACCCCCGGTGTGGGTGCCACGTTCGCATCCAGAATGCTCACTCCGCGGCGAATCGCGCGTCGACCGCGGCCTCCACCACGATGGCCTGGGGCTGCAGGGTGAACCCGCCGCCGGCGTCGGCGGCCATCGCCATCGCCTTCTCGAAGCGCGGCTGCGGCCCACCGCCGCCGTTGCCGCCGTCGAGCATCCCCGGGTCGGCGAGGGCCGTGACGCGGATGCTCGGCTGCCCCACCGCGCCCGCGAGGGTCTCTGCGGCCTCGAGCGCGTC
>JAIWOM010000095.1 GCA_020216895.1 Microcella sp. | reverse complement strand
CGCCGAAGGACCGCGACATCGCGATGGTCTTCCAGAACTACGCGCTGTACCCGCACATGACCGTGGCCGAGAACATGGGCTTCGCGCTCAAGATCGCCGGCGTCAGCAAGGACGAGCGCGCCAGCCGCGTGCTCGAGGCCGCGAAGCTGCTCGACCTCGAGCCCTACCTCGACCGCAAGCCGAAGGCCCTCTCGGGCGGTCAGCGCCAGCGCGTCGCGATGGGCCGCGCGATCGTGCGCCAGCCCCAGGTCTTCCTCATGGACGAGCCGCTGTCGAACCTCGACGCGAAGCTGCGCGTGCAGACCCGCACCCAGATCGCCTCGCTGCAGCGCCGCCTCGGCGTCACCACGGTCTACGTCACCCACGACCAGACCGAGGCCCTCACCATGGGCGACCGCATCGCGGTGCTCAAGGACGGCATCCTGCAGCAGGTCGGCACCCCGCGCGACCTCTACGAGACCCCGAACAACGTCTTCGTGGCCGGCTTCATCGGCTCGCCCGCGATGAACCTGTTCCCGGCCGAGGTCGCCGACGGCGGCGTGAAGTTCGGCTCGGCCATCGCGCCGGTCGCGCGCGACGTGCTCGCGTCGACGAGCGAGAAGCTCGTCACGGTCGGTGTGCGCCCGGAGGACCTGATCATCAACGAGAAGGGCGACGGCATCGCCGTCACCGTCGACATCGTCGAGGAGCTCGGGGCCGACGGCTACCTGTACGGGAACGCCGAGGTCAACGGGCAGCGCGTCGACATCGTCGCCCGCGTCGACGGCCGCGTGCACCCGCACAGCGGCGACACCGTCTACCTGACCCCGGAGCCGAAGCACGTGCACGTGTTCGACACCGCTTCGGGCCTGCGTCTCAACAAGGAGCCGGTCGCGAGCTGATTGCGCAGAACCTCGATGGCGAGGGCGGACGTACCGACCGGTGCGCCCGCCCTCGTCGCGTTTCGCGGCCCGAGCGCCGCATCCTGAACCCCCGACGGGAGACCCCATGAGCGCCTCGCTCTCGATCACCTCCGCCGTCACCGATCCGGCGCTGCTCGACCTGCCCTGGCACCAGCCGCTCGAGCTCTGGCCGGACGACACGATCGCCTCGCTGCCAAAGGGCATCTCGCGGCACCTCGTGCGGTTCGTGCACCTCGGCGACGTCGTCGTGGCGGTGAAGGAGACGACCGAGGAGATGGCGCGGCGCGAGTACGACCTGCTGCGCACCCTGCAGCGCCTCGACATCCCCTGCGTCGAGCCCGCCGCGGTCATCACCGGGCGGGTCGCCGACGACGGCGAGGCGCTGCTGCCGGTGCTCGTCACCCGCCACCTGCGCTTCTCGCTGCCCTACCGGGCGCTGTACTCGCAGACGCTGCGCCCCGATACCGCGACCCGCCTCGTCGACGCGCTCGCCCTGCTGATGGTGCGACTGCACATCGCGGGCTTCTTCTGGGGCGACGTCTCGCTGTCGAACACGCTGTTCCGGCGCGACGCGGGCGCCTTCGCCGCCTACCTGGTTGACGCCGAGACCGGGCAGCTCTACGAGGGCGGCCTGTCGAACGGCCAGCGGGAGAACGACCTCGAGATCGCCCGCGTGAACATCGCCGGCGAGCTGCTCGACCTCGAGGCCGGCGGCCGCCTCGACGAGGACATCGACGCCATCGAGACGAGCAACCGCATCATCGAGTCGTACCGCTCGCTGTGGAAGGAGCTCACCGGCTGGGAGTCGTTCGACCGCTCCGAGCGGTGGCGCATCACCGACCGCGTGGAGCGGCTCAACGACCTCGGCTTCGACATCGAGGAGCTCGCCATCACCACGGACGGCGACAGCACGCAGGTGCGCATCCGCCCCAAGGTCGTGGATGCGGGCCACCACTCGCGCCGCCTGCTGCGGCTCACCGGCATCGACGCCGAGGAGAACCAGGCGCGGCGGCTGCTCAACGACCTCGACGCCTACGCCGCCCAGAACCATCCCGACCGCGAGGGCGACGAGGAGGTCGTCGCGCACGAGTGGCTCATGCGCGTGTTTGAGCCGGTGATCCGGGCCGTGCCGAAGGATCTGCGCGGCAAGCTCGAGGGGCCGGAGCTGTTCCACCAGCTGCTCGAGCACCGCTGGTACCGCTCGCAGGACGAGGGCCGGGCGATCCCGCTCGCCGAGGCGCTGAGCTCGTACATCGACACGGTGCTGCGCCACCGCCGCGACGAAGCGACGATGATCGCGCCCGTCACCGAGACGCTCTCGCTGCCCGTGCTCGACACGAGCGAGATCGAGATCGTCGAGGGCGACGAGCTGGCGCCGGGCAGCTGGCGCGACAAGGTCTGATCGGCGGCGCGGGGCGGGCGGAGCCAGGCCCCCGAACGCGATCGCCGCGCGGGCCCGAGGGCTCCGCGCGGCGACCGGCAGGGCATCCGTCTACAGGTTCTTGACGGCGGTGAGCACCTTCGTCAGCGAGTCCTTCGCGTCGCCGAACAGCAGCGTCGTCTGCGGTTCGAACAGCAGGTCGTTCTCGATGCCCGCGAAGCCGGGACGCATGGAGCGCTTGAGGAAGACCACCTGGCGGGCCGAGGCCACGTCGAGGATCGGCATGCCGAAGATCGGCGAGCCGGGGCTCGTCTTCGCGGCCGGGTTCACCACGTCGTTCGCCCCGACGACGAGAGCGACGTCGGCGTTCTTGAACTGCGGGTTGACCTCGTCCATCTCGCTCAGCACCTCGTAGGGCACGTTCGCCTCGGCGAGCAGCACGTTCATGTGCCCGGGCATGCGGCCGGCGACCGGGTGGATGCCGAACACGACCTCGATGCCCTTCGACTCGAGCGTCGCGGCGAGCTCGGCCATCGTGTGCTGCGCCTGGGCGACGGCGAGACCATAGCCCGGCACGACGATGACGCGCTGCGCGTAGCCGAGCAGGATCGCGACGTCCTCCGCGCTCGAGCTGCGCACCGGGCGGTCGCTCTGCGCGGTCGAGCCGGCGGTCGAGCCGCCGCGGAACGCGCCGAACAGGATGCCCGCCACGCTGCGGCCCATGGCCGAGGCCATGGCGCGCGTGAGGATCGTGCCCGAGGCGCCGACGAGCGTGCCCGCGACGAGCAGCAGCGTGTTGCCGAGCACGAGGCCCGAGGCCGCGACCGTGAGGCCCGTGAAGGCGTTGAGCAGCGAGATGACGATCGGCACGTCCGCGCCGCCGACCGGCAGCACGATGAGCACACCGAGCGCCGTGCCGAGGGCGAGCAGCACGTAGCTGGCCACCGCGTCGCCGGTCAGCACGAGCCAGACGGCGCTCGCGAGCGAGCCGAGGGCGACGAGGCTGATGACGATCGGGGCGCCCGGGAAGACGATCGGGCGGGTCGGCATGAGCTCCTGCAGCTTCGCGAAGGTGATCGCCGAGCCCGAGAACGACACCGCACCGACGAGCACCGTGAAGGCGACCGCGATGACCGCGCCGAGCTCGTCCGCGACGAGCGGCAGCTCGAGCAGGGCGACCAGGGCCGCCGCGCCGCCGCCGACGCCGTTGAAGAGCGCGACGAGCTGCGGCATCTGCGTCATCTTCACCAGGCGCGAGGCCGGGACCGCGATGACCGTGCCGAGCGCGATCGTGCCGAGGATCAGCGCGATGTTGTCCAGCTCGGTCGAGAGGAAGACGACGACCATGGCCACGAGCGCACCGAACGCGCCGATGAGGTTGCCGCGCCGCGCCGACTTCGGCGACGACAGGCCCTTGAGGGCGAGGATGAAGCAGACCGCGGCGATCAGGTAGAGCAGAGCGGTCCACTCGGGGGTGAGCACGATCAATTCGACTCCTCCTTCTTCGCCGACGACGCCGGAGCGGGTTTGCGGCCGCCGAACATCTCGAGCATGCGGTCGGTGACGACGAAGCCGCCGACCAGGTTGACGGTGGCCAGCAGCACCGCGATCAGGGCGACGACGAGCACCGGGATGCTCTCCGCCTGCCCGGCGACGATCACGGCGCCGACCAGGATGATGCCGTGGATGGCGTTCGCGCCCGACATCAGCGGGGTGTGCAGCGTGCTCGACACCTTCGAGACGACCTCGAAGCCGACGAAGACGGAGAGCACGAAGAACGTGAGCAGGGTGATGGCGTCCATTACTTGCCGCCCTTCCGGTCGGCGAGGGCGGCGGCGGTCGGCTCGTGCCGCACCGCTCCCTCGTGGGTGAGACAGGCGCCCGCGACGACCTCGTCGTCGAAGTCGGGCACGAGGGCGCCATCGCGCGTCATGAGCGCGACGAGGTTGGCGATGTTCTGGCCGAGTAGGCGCGAGGCGTCGTACGGCATCGTCGAGGCAGCATCCTTCATGCCGACGATCGTGACGTGGCCGCCGTCGACCGGCACCTGCACGTCCTCGCCGGGCTTGGCGCCCTCGACGTTGCCGCCGGTCTCGGCGGCGAGGTCGACGATGATCGAACCGGCGGCCATGCCCTTCACCATGCTCGCGGTGACGAGGCGGGGCGCGGGGCGGCCGGGGATCGCGGCCGTCGTGATGATGATGTCGGCATCGGCGACGTAGGGGGCGAGCAGCTCGCGCTGGCGGTCGGCGCGGTCGGCGGCGAGCTCCTTGGCGTAGCCGCCCGCCGCGTCGGCGGCGGCGTCGAGGTCGAGGTGGATGAACGTGCCGCCCATCGACTGCACCTCATCGGCGGAGGCCGAGCGCACGTCGTAGGCCGACACCTTCGCACCGAGGCGCTTGGCGGTGGCGATCGCCTGCAGACCAGCGACGCCCGCGCCGAGCACGAGCACCCGCGCAGGCGGGATCGTACCCGCCGCCGTCATGAACAGCGGCAGGAAGCGCGGGAAGCGTGTGGCGGCCTCGAGCACGCACCGGTAGCCGGCGACGAGCGCCTGCGAGGTCAAGGCATCCATCGACTGCGCGCGCGAGATGCGCGGGATCAGCTCGAGCGAGAACGCGGTCACGCCGCGGTCGGCGAGCGCCTGCACCCCGTCGAGCTCGCTCGCCGGCGAGGCAAAGCCCACCGTGATGGCGCCCTTCGGCAGCGTCGCGATCGTCTCGCGGTCGAGCGGGCGGACGTGCGCGAGCACGTCGACCTTCGACAGCGGGATGCTCGCCGCGAGCTCGGCGCCGGCCTCGGCGTAGGCGGAGTCGGGGTAGCCGGCCGCGAGGCCCGCCCCCTTCTGAACCGTCACCGCGTAGCCCGCAGCGACGTACTGGGCGACGGCCGCGGGGGTGGCCGCGACGCGGCGCTCCCCCTCGATCGGCTCGCGCCGGATGGCGATCTTCATGCACAGCTCCACTTCGGAGGATCAGGAAACACGGTCAGAGTATCCCGATCCAGGCCCTCGGAGCGGCTTCTTCGCGCGTCTCGGCTTGAAAGATTCTGCGATGTTTACCAGATCGCAGACGACGGTCAGGCGAGGATGGAGACCGGGTTCTCGATGCGGGCCACGAAGGCGGCGAGCCAGCGCGCGGCGAGCGCGCCATCCAGTACTCGGTGGTCGGCCGACAGCGTCACCGACATCACGGTTCCCACCGCGAGGGCCCCGTCGACGACGACGGGAGCCTGGCGAGCCGCGCCGACGGCGAGGATGCCCGCCTGCGGGGGGTTGATGATTGCGCTGAACTCCTGGGTGCCGAACATCCCGAGGTTCGAGACGGCGAAGCTTCCGCCCTCGATCTCGTGCTGCTTCAGGCCGCCGCTGCGGGCACGCGTCGCCAGGTCGACGATCGCGGCCGACAGCGCCGAGACCGAGAGGCGCTCGACGCCGCGGACCACCGGGGTGACGAGACCGTCGTCGAGCGAGACGGCGATCGCGATGTCGACCGTGCGGTGGCGCAGCATCCCCTCGTCGGTCCAGGTCGTGTTGGCCTCCGGCACGTCGATGAACGCCGCGGCGACCGCCTTGACGACCAGGTCGTTGACCGACACCTTGACGCCGTCGATCGCGTTGAGCTCGCGCCGCAGCTCGACCAGGCGGTCGACCCGGCACTCGGCCGTGAGGTAGAAGTGCGGGACCGTGCTCTTGCTCTCGGTGAGCCGGCGCGCGATCGTCTTGCGCATGCGCGAGGCGGGGATCAGCTCGGGCTCGAGGCCGGCGGGCGCGGCGGGCGCGGCGGCCGGGGTCGCGGCGGT
>JAIWOM010000094.1 GCA_020216895.1 Microcella sp. | reverse complement strand
CGGGCGGCGGGCATCCGCCCCGTGACCGGGGCCGCACCGCGCACGACGGCCGGGTCATCGACGACGGGTGCGCTCGCCGCGCCGCCGCGCTGGAAGGCCTCGGGGTACCGCGGGTCGAGCCCGCCTGACCCGCTCGACGCTGCTGCCATGGTGCTCCTTCGCCGCCGGTGCTGCCGATCGACACCAGGCTAACCCCGCGCGCACCGGCTGTCAGGGGTCGACGGGTAGCCTCACAGCATGCTGTCCGCCCTACGTCCGATCGTGCGCCCCCTTGTCGTCGTCGGGCTCATCGGCCTCATCGGCTCGGTCGACGGCTGCCTCGACTCGGGCACCCGCGGCGAGACCGGGTACGGCCCGAAAGACGGGTTCGAGGGGCCGACCGGGGTCGCGCTCGACGGCACGGGAACCGTCGCCGCCATCACCGACGGCGACACCCTACGGCTCGAGGTCGACGGGAGGGAGCTCCGGGTGCGCCTGATCGGCGTCGACACCCCCGAGGTCTACCCCGATGTCGAATGCTTCGGCCCCGAGGCGACGGATGCCCTCACGGCGCTCGCCCCGCCCGGCAGCACCCTCGGCTACACCTACGACCGCGACGAGCGCGACCAGTACGACCGCGAGCTGCTGTACCTGTTCACGCAGGACGGCACCCTCATCAACTACGAGCTGGTGGCGCAGGGTGCCGGCAGGGCCGTGCTGTTCGAGCCGAACGACCGGTACTGGAACGACCTGCAGGCCGCCGAGCGGGCCGCCCAGCGCGACGGCCTCGGCCTGTGGGGGCAGTGCTAGCGGCCGTCAGCCGAGCGGAGCGATGAGCGCGGGCCCGTCGCCCTTCAACGGCGCGACCGGGTGGAGCTCGAGCCGCTCGAGCACCTGCTCGCTCTCGTGCACGACCATCGCGACGAGGTCCTCGTCGCCCTCCACGGTCGGGTCGAGCCACTCGTCCCAGACCTCGCGGGGCAGCACCACGGGGGCGCGATCGTGGATGCTCGCCGCGGGCCCGTGCGCCGCCCGCGTGAGCATGGTGGCGGTCAGCACCCACGGCGACGGCGGCTTCCCCTCGGCGACAGGGGCGCGCCACCACGAGTAGAGCCCGGCGAAAGCCAGCTCGCCCTCCTCCGGGTCGTGGATGTAGTGCGGGGTCTTGGTGCCCCCGACGGTGTGCCACTCGTAGTAGCCGTCGGCCGGCAGGATCGCCCGGGACCGCACGAGCGCCCCCTTGAAGGTGCTCTTCTCGTGCACAGTCTCGCTGCGCGCGTTGAACGTCGGGTACGTGGACGTGAGCTCGGTCGCCCACCGCGGCACGAGCGACCAGCGGGCCGCGGTGACCAGCCGGGAGGGCATCCCGTCGGGGTCGTCCTTCGGGATCCGGTCGACGACGATCGGCACCTGCTGGGTGGGGGCGATGTTCCAGCTCGGCGGCAGGCGCACCTCGTCGACCTCGTCCGCCTCGAAGTAGCGGCCGAGCTCCTCACCGCTCTTGGTGTTGGCGTAGCGTCCGCACATCAGTGGCCTCCTTCGGTCGCCTCAGCGGCGGCGAGCGCCGCCCGCAGCCGGTCGGCGTCGACCCGGTAGATCGTGTGCACCGCGTCGTCGATCATCACCACGGGGATCTCGTCCCAGTAGCGCTCGTGCAGGGCGGGGTCGTCGAGGATGCTCCGCTCGAGCATCCCGACCCGCGGGAACTCGGCCAGCACGGCGTCGACGACCGTGCGGGCGTCCTCGCAGAGGTGGCAGCCCGGCTTGCCGATGAGCGTCACGGTCGTCACGCCCCCAGCCTAGGCACCGCGGCCCGCGGCGACCTGCCTAAGCTTGTCGGGATGTCCTCCCCCGTCAACGGCGACCCCCGCGATGACCGCACCCCGGTGATCGCCTTCTTCGACGTGGACAACACGCTCATGCGCGGGGCGAGCATCTACCACCTGGGGCGCGCCGCCTGGCGCCGCGGCTTCGTGGGCTGGCGCGACATCCTGCGATTCGGCTGGCACCAGGCGCGGTTCATCGCCGTCGGCGAGAACCAGAAGCACCAGCGGACGGTGCGCGATCGGGCGCTCGAGCTGGTGGCCGGGCACACGGAGGCGGAGCTCGCGCTGCTCGCCGCCGAGACCTACGACGACCGGGTCGTGCACCTGCTGCTGCCCGACACGGTCGCGCTCGCGCAGCGGCACCTCGCGCGCGGGCACGAGGTGTGGCTGATCACCGCCACCCCCGAGGGCTTCGCGACCATCATGGCCGAGCGGCTGGGCCTCACTGGGGCGATCGGCTCGCGCATCGAGAGCGTCGACGGCGTCTTCACCGGGCGGCTGCTCGGGCCCGTGATGCACGGGGCGCACAAGGCCGACGCCGCCGCGGCGCTCGCCGCCGAGAAGGGCGTGCGGCTGGCCGACTGCTGGGCATACAGCGACTCGCGCAACGACATCCCGCTGCTCGAGCTCGTCGGGCATCGCACCGTCGTGAACCCCGATGCGGCCCTCACCCGCTACGCGCGGGCCCGCGGCTGGCCGGTGCTGCACGCGCGGCCCTGAGCATCCAGCCCTGAGCATCCCGCCCCTGGACCGGAACCACGGCGGAAACGCAGAAGGCGCCCGACCAGCCGGTCGAGCGCCTCGCGGCGGGGCGTGCCCCTACTTCTTGTTGCGACGCTGGTGACGCGTCTTGCGCAGCAGCTTGCGGTGCTTCTTCTTGGCCATCCGCTTGCGGCGCTTCTTGATGACTGAACCCATGACAATCCTCTGATCGTGGTCTGGAACGGGAGAACGGCCCGTTCAGGACCGTGCGATGTACCGAGCGAGTCTACCGGACGTCTAGCCGACGTCGGCGATGGGGGTCTGGATGGCCGAGGCGACGGCCGACTCGGGGATGCGGAAGCTGCGGCCGAAGCGGATGGCCGGGAGTTCCCCGGCGTGGACCATGCGGTACACGGTCATGGTGGAGACGCGCATCATGTCGGCGACTTCGGCGACGGTGAGGAACCGAACGTCGGAGAGATCCCGGCCCATGGGCAGCCAATCCTGTCGAGTGAGCGCACCGCACCCGGGTGGCGCGTGTGCCAAGAGTTCACTGTAGGGGCTGGTGTGACTGCTGTAAAGACGCCTGAGTAGGGGTCATCGGGCCGTCGTCAGCGGTCGCCCTCGGAGTGCTTCCAGGGCAGGCGCTTGGCCACCGCATCCTGAACGTCCTGCAGCTTCTCCTGCACATCGTGCAGCCGCTCCTGGGCGCCCTCGATGAGGGTCCGCGCCTGGTGCGAGGCATCGGCCGCGACTCGGCCGACGGTGCTGCCGGCCGAGGTCACGTCGGTGCCAGCCCAGGCGGCGAAGACCGCCGCGCCCGCCTCCGCCTCGGCGTCGAAGTCGGCGCTGAGGAAGGGGATGATCCAGTCCTCGACCTCCTCCAACGGCCCCGGCTCGACGGCATAGTAGCGGTGCTGGCCCTCCTCGCGCACCGAGACCAGCCCGTGGTCACGCAGCACCTTCAGGTGCTTCGACACGGTGGGCTGGGTCGCATCCATGCGGTCGACGAGCTCGCTCACGCTCAGCTCGCCCGTGCCGTTGTCGCCGCGCAGCGAGGCATCGAGCAGGTGCTGCAGCAGCTCCCGACGGGTGGAGTCGGCGATCACGTCGAAGATGTCGGCCATGGCACCAGGCTAGTCAGCCGCGGCCGGGAGTACCATGACTCGCGGTCTGCGGGCCGGTGAGGAGCGTCGATGTCCACGAGCACCCGCATCCGCGGCAACAACCGCGAAGGCAGCGTGAACCCGTTCCGCCGCGCCTGGAGCACCCTCTCCGAGTCGGCGATGGCATCGCCCGCGCGGTTCGCGATCCTCATCTTCACGATCCTCATCCTCATCACGACCCTGCTGCTCACCCTGCCGATCGCCCGGGCCGGCAGCGGCACGGGCGGCACCCCGCTCGCCGACGCGCTCTTCACGGCCGTCTCGGCGATCTGCGTGACCGGTCTCACGACCGTCGACATGGCCACCCACTGGTCGCCGTTCGGCAACATCGTCATCATCCTCGCGATGCAGGTCGGCGGCATCGGCGTGCTGACGATGGCGAGCATCCTGGGCCTCGTCGTCGCGCGCCGCATCGGCCTGCGCGCCAAGCTGATCGCCGCGAGCGACACCAACGCCGCGCGCGTGCACGGCGGCCCGGTCTCCGAGTCGCAGGCGGTGCGGCTGGGCGAGATCGGCGGCCTGCTGTTCACCGTCGCGGCGAGCGCGATCGTCATCGAGCTGGCCATCACCGCCCTCATCGTCCCGCGGCTGCTGATCGAGGGCTTCGACCCCTGGACGGCGATCTGGCAGGGCTTCTACCTCGCGCTCTCCGCCTTCACCAACACCGGTTTCGTGCCCTTCGCGCCCGGCATGGAGCGCTTCGCGGCCGACCCGTGGATGCTCTCGGTGCTCTCCATCGCGGTGTTCCTCGGCGCGATCGGCTTCCCGGTGATCTTCGCGCTCGGCCGCTGGCTGCGCACCCGCGCACGCCTGACCCTGCACGCGCGCATCACGCTCTGGACCACGCTGATCCTCATCGCGTTCGGCGGCCTCGTCATCGCCGTGCTCGAGTGGACGAACCCCGCCACGCTCGGCGCGCAGGACGGCCCGGTACGCCCGATGACGGCGGTCTTCACCTCGATCATGTCCCGGTCGGGCGGCCTGTCGACCGTCGACATCGGCGAGATGAACGGGTCGACCCTGCTCGTGCTCGACATGCTGATGTTCGTCGGCGGCGGCTCCGCATCCACCGCCGGCGGCATCAAGGTGACCACGCTGGCGGTGCTGTTCTTCGCGGCCGTGGCCGAGGCGCGCGGGGTCGACGACATGGAGGCCTTCGGGCGCCGGATCCCCACCGACGTGCTGCGCCTCGCGGTCAGCATCGTGCTGTGGGGCGCGACGATCGTCGCCACCGCGTCGGTGCTCGTGCTGCACATCACGAAGGCGCCGCTCGACTACGTGCTGTTCGACGTGATCTCCGCCTTCGCCACCTGCGGCCTGTCGACGGGGCTCACCAGCAACGAGCTCCCGGATGCGGCGAAGTACGTGCTCGCGGCCACCATGTGGGCGGGTCGCGTTGGTACAGTGACCCTCGCCGCGGCCCTCGCCGCCAGTCAGCGCCGGCAGCTGTTCCGCCGGGCAGAAGAGAGGCCCATCGTTGGTTGAGAGAATCCGCCACGACGCTCCCGTGCTCGTGATCGGCCTCGGTCGGTTCGGCGCGGCGACCGCGGGGCAGCTGCAGAGGCTCGGCCGCGAGGTGCTCGCCGTCGATGAGGACCCGGCGCTCGTGCAGAAGTGGGCCGAGCGGGTCACCCACGCGGTGCAGGCCGACGCCCGGTCGCTGGATGCCCTCCGCCAGATCGGCGCCGACGAGTTCAGCATCGCCGTCGTCGCGACGGGCTCGTCGATCGAGTCGAGCGTGCTGATCACGGCGAACCTCGTCGACCTCAAGATCCCGCAGATCTGGTCGAAGGCCATCAGCCAGTCGCACGGCAAGATCCTCGCCCGCATCGGCGCGAACCACGTGATCTACCCGGAGGCGGAGGCCGGCGAGCGCGTCGCCCACCTGGTCTCGGGCCGCATGATCGACTTCATCGAGTTCGACGACGACTTCGTGCTGGTGAAGATGTACCCGCCGAAGCCGATCCGCGGGCTGTCGCTGACCGAGTCGAAGGTGCGCTCGAAGTACAACATCACGGTCGTCGGCGTGAAGAGCCCGGGCAAGCCCTTCACCTACGCCACCGAGCAGACCGTGGTGTCGAACCACGACCTCATCATCGTGTCGGGCACCGAGCGCGACATCGACCGGTTCGCGTCGCTCGACAGCTGAACCGGCCGATGCCGCCCCGGCGACGGATGCGGGGCTAGGGCGCGGGCGTCGCGGGAGCGCCCGGCTCGATGCCCTGCTCCTGCAGCCATTGCTCGAACTGGGCGCGCAGCTCGTCGCGCTGCTCCTGGCGCTCGTCCATGCGCTCGTCCATGCGCTCGTTCATCCGCTCGTCCATGCGCTGCTCGATCCGCTGCTCGACGCGCTCGCCGCTGCGCTCGCCGTGCGGGCCGCGCAGCAGCTCACCGGCCTGGGCGATGGCGGGGCCGCGGTCGCC
>JAIWOM010000093.1 GCA_020216895.1 Microcella sp. | reverse complement strand
ATCGAGACGCTCCGCGAGGGCATCGCCGCGGGCAACACGCCCGCGCGCCGCCAGGTGCAGGAGGTGCTCGAGCAGGCCCGCCGCACGGCGGCCGCCGACGGCTTCTTCCGCGAGTTCGCCGCGAGCGCGGGGGAGGGCGAGGCGCCCGTGCCCGCATCCCTGCAGGCGGACCTCGACCGCAATGCGCACGCAGCCGCCGAGGCGTACGGCGCCTTCGCCCGCTTCCTGGAGGGGGAGCTGCTGCCCGCCGCCCGCGAGCACGACCCCGTCGGGCGCGAGTTGTACGCGCTCATGTCGCGCCGCTTCCTGGGCGCCGTCATCGACCTGGACGAGACCTACGAGTGGGGCATCGAGGAGCTCGCCCGCATGGTCGAGGAGCAGACCCGCATCGCGGGCGAGATCCTCCCGGGCGCGACCGTCGCCGAGGCCATCGCGCACCTCGAGCAGGATCCCACGCGCAAGCTACACGGCCGCGAGGCACTGCAGGCGTGGATGCAGAACCTCAGCGACACGGCGATCGAGGAGCTCTCGCGCACCCACTTCGAGATCCCCGAGCCGGTGAAGGCCCTCGAGTGCATGATCGCGCCCACCCCCGGCGGGGCGATCTACTACACCGGGCCCACCGACGACTTCTCACGGCCCGGCCGCATGTGGTGGAGCATCCCGGAGGGTGTCGACGAGTTCGACACCTGGCGCGAGACGACCACCGTGTATCACGAGGGCGTTCCCGGTCACCACCTGCAGATCGGCCAAGCCGTGTACAACCGGGCGCAGCTGAACTCGTGGCGCCGCTTGCTCGCGGGCACGAGCGGCCACGCCGAGGGCTGGGCCCTCTACGCGGAGCGGCTCATGGAGGAGCTCGGCTACCTCGACGACCCGGCCGACCGGCTCGGCATGCTCGACGGCCAGCGCATGCGCGCCGCACGTGTCGTGCTCGACATCGGCGTGCACCTCGGCAAGATCCACCCCGAGACGGGCGCGGTCTGGACGAGCGAGGACGCCTTCGCGTTCATGCGGAAGAACGTCAACATGAACGACGGCTTCGTGACCTTCGAGGTGAACCGCTACCTCGGCTGGCCGGGGCAGGCCCCGTCGTACAAGGTGGGCCAGCGCATCTGGGAGCAGATCCGGGATGCCGCGAAGGCGAAGCAGGGTGCCGCGTTCTCGAACAAGGCCTTCCACAAGCACGCGCTCGACCTCGGCGGCGTCGGGCTCGACACCCTGCGCGGGGCGCTGCTCGGCTAGGCGCCGAGCCCTCGGCTTGGTCGCGGAGGGGTCAACGGGATAGGCTGGAGAGTCGTCGATTTGACGACAGTCCTGTCCGCATGCCCGGGCGACACTGTGCAGTTCGTCGCTCTGGCCTGAATTCCTGTCCGCATCGGAGCACCCACTACATGACCCCCGTAACGACCAAGGCCCCCGCGCAGATCGCCATCAACGACATCGGCTCTGCCGAAGACTTCCTGGCCGCGGTCGAACTGACCATCAAGAGCTTCAACGACGGCGACCTCATCAACGGCACCGTCGTCAAGATCGATCGCGACGAGGTCCTCCTCGACGTCGGATTCAAGACCGAGGGCGTCATTCCCTCGCGCGAGCTCTCCATCAAGCACGACGTCGATCCCAGCGAGGTCGTCGCGCTCGGCGACACCGTCGAGGCCCTCGTTCTCCAGAAGGAGGACAAGGAAGGCCGTCTGATCCTCTCCAAGAAGCGTGCCCAGTACGAGCGCGCCTGGGGCGATGTCGAGAAGATCAAGGAGGCCGACGGCGTCGTCACCGGCACCGTGATCGAGGTCGTCAAGGGCGGTCTCATCGTCGACATCGGTCTCCGCGGCTTCCTGCCCGCATCGCTCATCGAGCTGCGTCGCGTCCGCGACCTCACGCCGTACCTCGGCCAGGAGATCGAGGCGAAGATCCTCGAGCTCGACAAGAACCGCAACAACGTCGTGCTCTCGCGCCGCGCGCTGCTCGAGCAGACCCAGTCGGAGAGCCGCTCGACCTTCCTCAACAACCTGGCCAAGGGTCAGGTCCGTAAGGGTGTCGTGTCGTCGATCGTCAACTTCGGCGCCTTCGTCGACCTGGGCGGCGTGGACGGCCTCGTGCACGTCTCGGAGCTCAGCTGGAAGCACATCGAGCACGCCAGCGAGGTCGTCGAGGTCGGCCAGGAGGTCACCGTCGAGATCCTCGAGGTCGACCTCGAGCGCGAGCGCGTGTCGCTGTCGCTCAAGGCGACGCAGGAGGACCCGTGGCAGGTCTTCGCCCGCACCCACGCCATCGGCCAGGTCGCGCCGGGCAAGGTCACCAAGCTCGTCCCCTTCGGCGCCTTCGTGCGCGTGGCGGACGGCATCGAGGGCCTCGTGCACATCTCGGAGCTCTCGGCCAAGCACGTCGAGCTCGCCGAGCAGGTCGTGTCGGTCGGTGACGAGGTCTTCGTCAAGGTCATCGACATCGACCTCGAGCGCCGCCGCATCTCGCTGAGCCTCAAGCAGGCCAACGAGGGCGTCGACCCCGAGGGCACCGAGTTCGACCCGGCCGTCTACGGCATGCCGACCGAGTACGACGAGGCCGGCAACTACAAGTACCCCGAGGGCTTCGACCCGGAGTCGGGCGAGTGGAAGGACGGCTTCGAGGAGCAGCGCGCCAAGTGGGAGCAGGACTACGCTGCGGCCCAGGCGCGCTGGGAGGCGCACAAGAAGCAGGTCGCCGCGGCGATCGCCGACGAGGCCAACCTCGACCTGCCGGCTGCCGGCGGTTCGAGCTTCTCGTCCGAGTCGACCGGCGGCGGCACCCTTGCCGACGACGAGTCGCTCGCCGCGCTGCGCGAGAAGCTCGCCAGCAACGGCTGACAACCGCACCGCACCACGTGAACGGGCCGTCCCCTCGGGGGCGGCCCGTTCCGCGTTCCCGCCGGTCGGCTGCTCGGCGGGCTTCTCGATGCTCGGCGGGCCGCTAGGCGGGAGCGACCGAGCGGCGCTGCCGCCGGAGTCGTCGGAAGATCGAGACCACGAGCACGACCATCCCGACCAGGGCGACGATCACGAGGATCGGGATGAGGATCGCGAAGATGCTCAGCAGCACGGCGCCGATGTCTTCGCCCGTGGAGAGCGCGGGGGCCGCGGCGCCGGCGCTGAGCGCGTTCGCCGCCGGCCGCACGAGCATCTTGCCGGCGTGCACGACCAGCGCGATGACGATACCCGCGACGACGGGCACCCAGGCGCTCGACTCGAAGAACGCCGCCGGGTCGGTCACGGCGGCGGTCTGCGTGGCGGCACCGGTGCCGAAGACGATGCCCCCGGATGCGGGGCGCACGATCGACTGCAGCCAGTCGTTGATCGAATCCACCGCCGGGATCTTGTCCGCCACGAGCTCGATCACGAGCAGCACGCCGATGATGATCAGCACCCACTCGTTCTCGAGCCAGCGCCAGGCGCTCGGCAGCTCGACGACGTCGAGGAACCGCCCGGCGAGGCCCAGCACGAGCAGCGGGATGTAGGCATTGAGCCCCGCGGCGACCGCCAGTCCGGTTCCGGTGAGCAGTTCGAGCACGGCGGGCCTCCCTACGGGGTGAGTGCGAGTCATGCTACCCGCTCGCGCCGCACGCGCCCGATAGGGTCGGCGGGTGGATGTGATCGGGCTGACGGGCGGCATCGCCGCGGGCAAGTCGACGGTGGCGGCACGGCTCGCCGAGCACGGCGCGGTCATCATCGACGCCGATCGGCTCGCGCGCGAGGCGGTCGCCCCCGACACCCCGGGGCTCGCGGCCGTGGTCGAGCGCTTCGGGCCGCAGGTGCTCGACACCGAGGGAGCTCTCGACCGTGCCGCGCTGGGAGCGATCATCTTCGGTGATCCGGAGGATCGTGCCGCCCTGAATGCGATCGTGCATCCGGAAGTCCGCCGGCTGTACCACGAGCGCGTCCGGGCGGTCGCGGCGGCCGACCCTGACGCCATCGTCGTGTACGACGTCCCGCTCCTGGTCGAGTCGCGGGCCGCCGACGAGTTCCGTCTCATCGTCGTCGTCCACGCGCCCGCCGATCTGCGCGTCGAGCGGCTGGTCGCCCTCCGCGGCATGGACCCCGCATCCGCCCGCGATCGCGTCGCCGCCCAGGCGAGCGACGATGAGCGCCTCGCCGTCGCCGACGTCGTCATCGACACGAGCGGCACGCTCGAGAGCACCATCGAGCAGGTGGATGCCCTCTGGCAGCGCCTCGTCGCCGAGCGCGCCGCTCGCACCGGAGTGTCAGACCCCTCCTCGTAGGCTGGAGGCATGGAACCCACGCGCTCGGTGCGCCCCTTCGAGGTCGTCAGCGAGTACCGACCGAGCGGCGACCAACCGCAGGCGATCGCCGAGCTCGCCGCGCGCATCAACGCGGGCGAGACCGACATCGTGCTGCTCGGCGCCACGGGAACCGGCAAATCGGCGACCACGGCCTGGCTGATCGAGCAGGTTCAGCGGCCGACCCTCGTGCTCGCGCACAACAAGACGCTGGCGGCCCAGCTCGCCACCGAGTTCCGCGAGCTGATGCCGCACAACGCGGTCGAGTACTTCGTCTCGTACTACGACTACTACCAGCCCGAGGCCTACGTGCCGCAGACGGACACCTTCATCGAGAAGGACAGCTCGATCAACGCCGAGGTCGAGCGCCTGCGCCACTCGACGACGAACTCGCTGCTGAGCCGGCGCGACGTGGTCGTCGTGTCGACCGTCTCCTGCATCTACGGTCTCGGCGCGGCCGAGGAGTATCTGGAGGCGATGGTCGCCCTCCAGGTGGGGGAGCGGATCCCGCGCGAGACGCTGATCCGCAAGTTCGTCGGCATGCAGTACCAGCGCAATGACGTCGACTTCTCGCGCGGCAAGTTCCGCGTGCGCGGCGACACGATCGAGATCATCCCGATGTACGAGGAGCTCGCGATCCGTATCGAGATGTTCGGCGACGAGATCGAGGCGCTCTACGCGCTGCACCCGCTCACGGGCGATGTGGTGCGGCCGCTCGACGCGGTCTCGGTCTTCCCGGCGACGCACTACGCCGCCTCGCCCGACACCATGCAGCGGGCAATCGTCACGATCAAGGAGGAGCTCGAGGTGCGCCTGGCCGAGCTCGAGCGGCAGGGCAAGCTCCTGGAGGCGCAGCGGTTGCGCATGCGAACCACGTTCGACCTCGAGATGATGGAGCAGCTGGGCTTCTGCAACGGCATCGAGAACTACTCCCGGCACATCGACGGCCGGGCGTCCGGTGAGCCGCCGAACTGCCTGCTCGACTACTTCCCCGACGACTTCCTCGTCGTCATCGATGAGAGCCACGTGACGGTGCCGCAGATCGGGGCGATGTACGAGGGGGATGCGAGCCGCAAGCGCACGCTCGTCGAGCACGGCTTCCGCCTGCCGAGCGCTCTCGACAACCGGCCGTTGCGCTGGGAGGAGTTCCTCGACCGCACCGGCCAGAAGGTCTACCTCTCGGCCACCCCGGGCAAGTACGAGCTCGGCATCACCGACTCGGTCGTGGAGCAGATCATCCGCCCGACCGGCCTCGTCGACCCCGCGATCGTGGTGAAGCCCAGCAAGGGCCAGATCGACGACCTGCTCGAGCAGATCCGCGTGCGGGTCGAGCGCGACGAGCGCGTCCTCGTGACGACGCTCACGAAGAAGATGGCCGAGGAGCTCACCGACTTCCTCACCGAGGCCGGGGTGCGCGTGCGCTACCTGCACTCCGATGTCGACACCCTCCGCCGCGTCGAGTTGCTGCGCGAACTGCGCCAGGGCGTGTACGACGTGCTCGTCGGCATCAACCTGCTGCGCGAGGGCCTCGACCTGCCGGAGGTCTCGCTCGTCGCGATCCTCGACGCCGACAAGGAGGGCTTCCTGCGCTCCTCGACCTCGCTCATCCAGACGATCGGACGTGCCGCCCGCAATGTCTCGGGCGAGGTGCACATGTACGCCGACGTGGTCACGCCGTCGATGGCCCAGGCGATCGACGAGACGAACCGCCGCCGCGACCGCCAGCTCGCCTACAACGCCGAGAACGGCATCGACCCGACGCCGCTCCGCAAGCGCATCGCGGACATCACCGACCAGCTCGCGCGGGAGGGCGCCGACACGGCCGAGCTGCTCGCGGGGCGCTCCG
>JAIWOM010000092.1 GCA_020216895.1 Microcella sp. | reverse complement strand
CGCCCCGCCGTCGCCGCGCGCACCGGCCGGCCCGTCACGTTCGGCTGGGGCCCGCGCTTCCTGCACTCGACCGGTCAGTACCACAAGGGCGGGCCGGCGCGGGGGGTGTTCCTCCAGATCACCGGCACTCTCGCCGATGACCTCGAGATCCCCGACCGGCCGTTCAGCTACGGGCAGCTCATCGCCGCGCAGGCGGCGGGCGACGCGGCCGTGCTGACCGCCGCCGGGATGCCTGTCGTCACGCTCCGCGTGCGCGATGCCGCCGCGCTCGACGTCGTGCGCACCGCGCTCTCCTGACCCGCCCCGCCACCACGAGGAGAACCATGGCCCCGGTCGCCATCGACCGCGACAGCAACCCGCTGCGCTCCCCCGATGATCGTCGGCTCAACCGCATCGCCGGGCCGAGCAGCCTGATCATCTTCGGCGTCACCGGTGACCTCTCGCGCAAGAAGCTCATGCCCGCGGTCTACGACCTGGCGAACCGCGGTCTGCTGCCCCCGGGCTTCGCGCTCGTCGGCTTCGCCCGGCGCGACTGGGAGACGCAGGACTTCGAGCAGGTCGTGCACGACGCGGTGAAGCAGTACGCGCGCACGCCCTTCCACGAGGAGGTCTGGCGGCAGCTGTCGGCCGGCATCCGCTTCGTCTCCGGCGACTTCGACGACGATGCGGCGTTCGCGCGGCTCGCGGAGACGCTCGGCGACCTCGACCGCGAGCGCGGCACGATGGGCAACCACGCCTTCTACCTGTCGATCCCACCGAAGTCCTTCCCGCTCGTGACCGAGCAGCTGCGCCGCAGCGGTCTGGCCGAGGCGAAGCCGGGCGAGTGGCGCCGCGTGGTCATCGAGAAGCCCTTCGGCAGCGACCTGCAGTCCGCGCGCGAGCTCAACGACGTCGTCGAGTCGGTCTTCCCGCCCGACTCGGTGTTCCGCATCGACCACTACCTCGGCAAGGAGACCGTCCAGAACATCCTCGCCCTGCGGTTCGCGAACATGCTCTACGAGCCCATCTGGAACGCGAACTACGTCGACCACGTGCAGATCACGATGGCCGAGGACATCGGCGTCGGCGGTCGCGCGGGCTACTACGACGGCATCGGCGCCGCGCGGGACGTCATCCAGAACCACCTGCTCCAGCTGCTCGCGCTGACCGCGATGGAGGAGCCCGTGTCGTTCGACGCGGCCGACCTGCGCGCGGAGAAGGAGAAGGTGCTGTCGGCCGTCCGCCTCCCCCGGGACCTCAGCACGGGCACGGCGCGCGGGCAGTACGCGAGCGGGTGGCAGGGCGGGCAGTGGGTCCCGGGCTTCCTCGACGAGGAGGGCATGAACCCCGAGTCGGTCACCGAGACCTACGCGGCCATGCGCCTCGACATCAACACCCGGCGCTGGGCGGGCGTGCCGTTCTACCTGCGCGCGGGCAAGCGCCTGGGGCGCCGTGTGACTGAGATCGCGGTCGTGTTCAAGCGGGCTCCGCAGTACCTGTTCGCCGAGGCGCAGACCTCGGCCCTCGGCCAGAACGCCCTCGTGATCCGCGTGCAGCCCGATGAGGGCGTGACGATCCGCTTCGGCTCCAAGGTGCCGGGTGCCGGCATGCAGGTGCGCGACGTCACCATGGACTTCGGCTACGGCCACGCCTTCACCGAGGCGAGCCCCGAGGCCTACGAGCGCCTCATCCTCGATGTGCTGCTCGGCGACCCGCCGCTGTTCCCGCGGCACGAGGAGGTCGAGCTCAGCTGGAAGATCCTCGACCCGATCGAGGAGTTCTGGGCGACGCAGGGCCGCCCCGAGCCGTACGCCCCCGGCACCTGGGGGCCGCAGTCGGCCGACGACCTGCTGGCCCGCGATGGACGCGTCTGGAGGCGCCCGTGATCATCGACCTTCCCGACACGACCGCGAGCCAGGTCTCGAAGACCCTCGTCCGCATCCGTGATGAGGCCGGCGCCGTTGCCCTCGGCCGCGTGCTCACGCTCATCATCACGAGCGAGATCGGCGAGGAGGAGGATGTCATCGCCGCGGCCAACGAGGCCTCGCGCGAGCATCCGATGCGCATCATCGTCGTGTCGACCGATGCGGCTGCACCCGCTCCACGGCTCGACGCAGAGATCCGGGTCGGGGGCGATGCCGGAGCCAGCGAGGTCATCGTCCTCCGCGCCCACGGCGACACGGCCTCCGACCTCCGCGGTCTCGTGACGGGGCTCCTGCTGCCCGACGCGCCCGTCGTGTCGTGGTGGCCCGGCGAGTGCCCCGACGCGGTGTGCGACACCCCGCTCGGTCGCCTCGCGCAGCGGCGCATCACGGATGCGGGATCCGCCCACGACCCGCAGGAGGCTCTCCGCCGCATCGCCGCGGGGTACCGCCCCGGCGACACCGATTTCGCCTGGACGCGCCTGACCCTCTGGCGCGCGCAGCTCGCGGCAGCCCTCGACCAGCCGCCGTACGAGCCGATCACCCGGGTCGAGGTCGCGGGCGCGGCCGACAGCCCCTCGACCTCGCTGCTCGCGGCCTGGCTGGGTCTCCGGCTGCAGGTCGACGTCGAGGTGGAGGTCGCGGGCTCCTCGCCGTCGACCGGTATCCACCGCGTGGTGCTGCATCGCGCATCCGGAGCGATCCGGCTCGAGCGCACCCGCCCCGGCGTCGTCTCGCTCGACCAGCCCGGGCAGCCGCAGCACGAGCTGTCGCTGCCGCGCCGCGGCCTGCGCGAGTGCCTCGCCGAGGAACTGCGTAGGCTCGACCCCGACGACGAGTTCGGTGCGGTGCTCGCGAGCGGCTTCGGACCGGCTTCGGCCGTCGCACCGTCGCGCTGATCGCGCGTCCGCTCCACAGAGAGGCTCCACCACCGTGTCGACCGACCGCCGCGTCCTCGTCCACACCGATCGCGCGGCCCTCGCGGCCGCCGCGGCTGATCGCTTCGTCAGCTCCATGACCGAGCTTCTCGCGGAGCGCCCCGTGGTGCACATCGTGCTGACGGGCGGCTCCGTCGGCATCGAAGTGCTCGCGGCGATCGCCGCGCATCCCGACCGTGATCGGCTCGACTGGAGCCGGGTGCACGCCTGGTGGGGCGACGAGCGCTGGGTGCCCACCGGTCATCCCGATCGCAACGAGCGGCAGGCCCGCGAGGCGCTCCTGGATGCGGTGGCCATCCCCTCGGCGAACATTCACCCCTTCCCCGCCTCCGATGAGGGGCTCGACCTTGAGGCGGCCGCTCGCCGATACGACGACGAGCTGCGCGCGGCCGGCGACGGTGTCTACCCGTCGTTCGCGATCACGTTCCTGGGAGTCGGCCCCGATGGGCACATCGCCTCGCTCTTCCCCGAGCGCCCCGGGCCGACCGTGGCCGAGCCCGGTGTCATCGCGGTCCACGACTCCCCCAAGCCGCCGCCGCAGCGCCTCAGCCTGACGCTCCCGCTGATCAACGCATCCGAGCGCGTGTGGCTCGTGCTGGCCGGGGCGGACAAGGCCGCCGCGCTCGGACTCGCGCTCGCCGGTGCGGGCGTGGTCGACGTGCCCGTCGCCGGCGTGCTCGGGCAGCGGCGCACACTGTTCTTCGTCGACGAGGCGGCCTCGGCAGAGGTGCCGGCCGCGCTCATCGCGCCCACCAGCTACTGGACGGGTGCGATGGACCAGCCCGATTGGACTCCCTGATCCGCCGGGCGCGCCCGTCCCCGCGGCGGACGGGCTGGGTCTGGCCCTAGGCCGAACCGCGCCGCTCGCGGAGCTTCTGCAGGGCCTCGTCGAGGATCTGCGCCGCCTCCTCCTCGGTGCGGCGCTCCTTCACGTAGGCCAGGTGCGTCTTGTAGGGCTCGTTCTTCGCCACCTGGGGCGGGTTGTTCTTGTCGCGACCGGCCGGAAGACCCGTCGACGGCGAGTCGATGGTCTCGGGGATCTCCTCCTCCGGGAGGTTCGCCGCGAAGTACCGCACCGTCTCGTTGCCCATGGCATCCCAGTACGAGACGGCGATGCGCTCGGCGTGCACGCCGCGATCCTGCTCGCCCATGGGGCCGGACCCGACTCGCGAGCCGCGGATCGCGCTGCCTCCTGACACCATCTCCGCCTCCCCTAGACCGCGCTGAAGCGGGTGATGAGCCCGAGGATCACGATGGAGCTCACCCAGACCAGGGCGAGGACGACCGTGATGCGGTTGAGGTTGCGCTCGGCCACGCCGGAGGCGCCGAGGTTCGAGGTGACGCCGCCGCCGAACATGTCGGAGAGCCCGCCACCGCGACCGCGGTGCAACAGGATCATCAGGGTCAGAAGAAGGCTCGTGATGCCCAGGATGACCTGGAGCACGACCTGAAGGATTTCCACGGGGTGAACCTCTCGCGCGTGTCGGACGATCTGCAAGCCTACCGGACGGCGGGCCGGGGGCGGGTCAGGCGGTGCCGACGTGCTTCGGGAAGCGGGCGATGCTCGCGAACTCCTCGACGTCGAGGCTCGCACCGCCGACGAGCGCGCCGTCGACATCCTTGTGCTTCATGAAGCCGGCGATGTTCGCCGCCTTGACCGAGCCGCCGTAGAGGATGCGGGTGCGCGCCGCGGCCTCCTCGCCGAGCGTCTCGGCGATGCTCGCGCGGAGGGCTGCGCAGACCTGCTGGGCCTGCTCCGGGGTGGCAGCCTGGCCCGACCCGATGGCCCAGACGGGCTCGTAGGCGACGACGATGTCGGCATCGGCATCCAGCGCCGCGAGAACGGTTCCGAGCTGCGCGACCGGCACGGCCGAGGGGCCGTGCTGCTCGAGGTCCTCCGCGGTCTCCCCCACGCAGACCACTGGCACGAGGCCGTGACGCAGCGCGGCGACCGTCTTGCGGGCGATGAGCTCGTCGGTCTCGCCGTGGTACTGGCGCCGCTCGCTGTGCCCGATGATCACGTAGCGGCAGTCCAGGGCGGCGAGGAAGGCCCCCGAGACCTCGCCGGTGTAGGCGCCGCTGTCGTGCTCCGAGAGGTCCTGGCCGCCGTAGCGGAGGTCGAGCTTGTCCGCCGTGACGAGCGTCTGCACGCTCCGAAGGTCGGTGAACGGCGGGAAGACCGCCACCTCGACCTCGGAGTAGTCGTGCTTCGCGTCGCGCAGGCTCCAGGCGAGCTTCTGCACGAACGCGATCGACTGCAGGTGGTCGAGGTTCATCTTCCAGTTGCCCGCGATGAGCGGGGTGCGGCTCACTGCCATCCGAGGACCTCCAGTCCGGGGAGCTTCTTGCCCTCGAGGAACTCGAGGCTGGCGCCGCCTCCGGTGGAGACGTGCCCGAAATCGTCATCGCTGAAGCCGAGGGCGCGCACGGCCGCGGCGGAGTCGCCCCCGCCGACGACGCCGAGCCCGCTGACCCGCGTGAGGGCCTCGGCGACGGCGCGGGTGCCGCCGGCGAAGGCCGGGAACTCGAACACGCCCATCGGGCCGTTCCAGAACACGGTGGTCGACGAGGCGACGAGCTCCGCGAAGCGGGCCGCGGTCTCCGGCCCGATGTCGAGCCCGATGCCGGATGCTCCCGCCGGCCCGCCCTCGATGTCGTCGGCCCTCTGCACCGTGTGGGGCGCGTCGGCGGCGAACCGCTCGGCGACGACCACGTCGGTGGGCAGCACGATCTCGACGCCGCGCTCGGCGGCCTCGGCGAGGTAGCCCCGCACGGTGTCGAGCTGGTCGGCCTCGAGCAGGCTCGCGCCCACCTTGTGGCCCTGGGCGGCGAGGAAGGTGAACAGCATCCCGCCGCCGATGAGCAGGCGGTCGACCCGCGGCAGCAGGTGCTGGATGACGCCAAGCTTGTCGCTGACCTTCGACCCGCCGAGCACGACCGTGTACGGGCGCTCGGGGCGCTCGGTGAGGCGGTCGAGCACGTCGGTCTCCGTGGCGATGAGCAGGCCCGCCGCGCTCGGCAGGGTCTGCGCGAGCTCGTAGACGCTGGCCTGCTTGCGGTGCACGACGCCGAAGCCGTCGGAGACGAGCGCGTCGCCGAAGCGGGCGAGCTGGTCGGCGAAGGCCTGGCGCTCGGCCGCATCCTTCGCGGTCTCCCCCGGGTTGAACCGCAGATTCTCGAGCACGGCGACTTGCCCGTCGGCGAGCCCGGCCACCGCATCCGCCGCCGCGTCGCCGACCGTGTCGGCCGCGAAGGCGACGGGCGCCCCCAGTAGCTCGCCGAGGCGCGCGGCGACC
>JAIWOM010000091.1 GCA_020216895.1 Microcella sp. | reverse complement strand
ACCTCGCCCTGCGGGCGGTCGCGGCGACGCGCGCGCTCGAGCTGATGGTGCGCGGCGAGAGCCGGGGGCACGCGGCCGAGCGCGCCCTCGGGCGGTCGATGGTCGACCGCCTGCTCGGCACCACCCTGTTCTGATCACCACCCTGCTCTGAGGCGCCCGCCTAGACTGGGCGGGTGCCCGTGAACCCCGATCTCGTCGAGCGCGCCTTTCCCTCGGCGGCGCCCTACCTCGTCGGTCGCGAGAAGGTGCGCGAGTTCGCGCGCGCCGTGTTCGCCACCGCCCCCCTGCACCACGACCCGGAGGCGGCCCGCGCTGCCGGCTTCGCCGACGTCGTGGCGCCCCCGACCTTTCCGATCGTCATCGCCGAGGCGACCCTTCAGCAGCTGCTGGCCGAGCCCGACGCGGGCATCGACTTCAGCCGCGTCGTGCACGGCGACCAGCGGTTCACCTACTCGCGCCCGATCGTCGCCGGCGACGAGCTCACCGCCACGCTTCGCGTGACGAGCATCAAGACGCTGGGCGGCAACAGCATGGTGACAAGCGAGTCGAGCATGGTCGACGCGCGCGGCGAGCACGTCGTCACGAGCGTGTCGACGCTCGTGATCCGGGGGGAGGACGCGTGAGCATCCTGAACGGTATCGAGGTCGGCCAGGTCGTCGCCGAGCGCGCCTTCCCGATCAGCCGCGACAGCCTCGTGCGCTACGCGGGGGCGAGCGGCGACTTCAACGCGATCCACTACCGCGACGACGTGGCGGCCGCCGTCGGCCTGCCGGGCGTGCTGGCGCACGGGATGCTCACGATGGGCCTCGCCGTGCAGCCGGTCGTCGACTGGCTCGGGTCGGCGGGCTGGGTCAGCGACTACCAGGTGCGCTTCACCCGGCCGGTCGTCGTCGACCCGCAGCACGGCGCGACCGTCACCGTGACGGCTACGGTCGGCGCGCTCGACGACGCGGGTGCGCGCATCGACCTCACCGCCGTGTGCGACGACCAGACGGTGCTCGGCAAGGCGCACGTGCGCGTCACGCCCCTGGCCTGAATGCGGATGCTGCTCTGATGCGTCTCGCCGACCTCACGACGCTCGGCGTCGGTGGACCGGCCGAGCGTCTCGTCACCGCGACCACCGCCGACGAGCTGGTCGAGGCCGTGCTCGCGGCGGAGGCCGATGGCGAGCCCTGGCTCGTGCTCGGCGGTGGCTCGAACGTGCTCGTCGCCGACGCGGGGTTCGACGGAACCGTCGTGCGCGTTGCGACCCGTGGCATCGAGCGGCTTCCGGATGCGGTCGGCTCGCCGCGACCGGTGCGTCTGCGCGTGCAGGCGGGCGAGCCCTGGGATGCGGTCGTGGCGCACACCGTCGAGCAGGGCTGGGCCGGCATGGAGGCGCTCAGCGGCATCCCCG
The DNA here is from genome assembly GCA_020216895.1 of Microcella sp. GTDB lineage: Bacteria > Actinomycetota > Actinomycetes > Actinomycetales > Microbacteriaceae > Microcella. Next base: position 4,741 of record JAIWOM010000091.1, on the reverse strand, counting down.
GCTCGACCGGCGCCGCTCCCATCCAGAACATCGGCGCCTACGGGCAGGAGGTCGCCGAGAGCCTCGTCGCCGTCGAGGTGCTCGACCTCGACACGGGCGAGGGCCGCAGCATCCCGGCGCCGGCTCTCGAGCTCGGCTACCGCACCAGTGTGATCAAGCAGGGCTGGCGGGCAGTCGTGCTGAGCGTCGACCTCGCCCTCGAGCACGACCCGGCGGGCCTCAGTCGCCCGGTCGCCTACGCGCAGCTCGCTGAGGCGCTCGGGGTCGCCGTGGGAGACCGCGCCCCGCTCGCCGGCGTGCGCGCCGCCACCCTCCGCCTGCGCGCGAGCAAGGGCATGGTGCTCGATGCTGACGACCCGCAGTCGCGCAGCGCCGGCTCGTTCTTCACCAACCCGATCGTCCGCGAGAGCTTCGCCCGCACCCTGCCCGCCGACGCTCCACGCTGGCCGCAGCAGCCGGAGCTGAGCCCCGTCGCCGTGCCGCTCGGCGAGGAGCCGGCGGCTCCACCGCCGGTGACCGAGGGCACCGTGAAGCTCAGCGCCGCCTGGCTGATCGAGCATGCCGGCATCGCGCGCGGCTTCGCCCTGCCGGGCTCGGGCGCATCCGTGTCGTCGAAGCACACCCTCGCCCTCACGAACGCCAGCGGGCGCGCGACGGCTGCCGAGGTCGCCGAGCTCGCTCGGTACATCCAAACCCGCGTGCTCAGCGCGTACGGCGTGCTGCTGCACCCCGAGCCGGTGCTCGTCGGGCTGAGCCTGTAGGCCGTACCCCGCGGCGCCTCCGGGCGAGCCCTGCTAGAGCAGACCGCGCTCCATCGCCAGGGTGACCGCCCGCGTGCGGTCGTTCACTCCGAGCTTCTCGAAGGCCCGCAGCAGGTGGGTCTTCACGGTCGCCTCACCGACGAACAGGCGCTCGCCGATCGCGCGGTTCGAGAGGCCCTCGGCGACGAGCCGCAGCACCTCGGTCTCGCGCGGGGTGAGGGAGGACGGGGTGGGAGCGCGCATCCGTGACACCAGCTGCGTCGCGATCGCGGGCGACAGCGCCACCTCGCCTGCGGCGACCGACCGCACGCCGGCGATGAGTTCTTCGGCCGGCGCCGCCTTGAGCAGGTAGCCGCTCGCCCCCGCCTCGATGGCGGCGAGGATGCTCGCGTCGGACTCGTACGTGGTCAGCACGAGCACGCGTACCGCGGTGTCGTGCTCGCGGATGCGGGCCGTGGCCGCGTCGCCGGTCAGTCCCGGCATCCGCACGTCCATGACCACCACGTCGGGACGCAGGGTGAGAGCTCGCTCGACCGCCTGCTCGCCGTCGGAGGCCTCGCCGATCACGGTGATGTCGGGTTCGCTGGCGAGAAGCGCGACGATGCCCGCGCGCACGACGGCATGGTCGTCGGCGACGAGCACGCGAATCCCGTTCTGCTCGCCGCTCACCGCGGGGCCTCCATCGTCGACGCCCCGGCGGGGTTCGGGATGCTCGCCGGCAGCTCGGCCACAATGACCGTCCCGGCGCCGGGCGCGCTCGTCGCCCGGAGCGTGCCGCCGACGAGTGCGAGGCGTTCGTTCATGCCGCTCAGGCCAAACCCGGCGGGAGCGCTGTCGGGGTCGAACCCGATGCCGTCATCGCTCACGGTGAGCCGAATGCGACGCTCCGGGCCGCCCTCCGCGATGCCGACATCCAGCACGACTCGGCGAGCTCGGGCGTGCTTGCGGGCGTTGCTCAGGGCCTCCTGTGCGCACCGCAGCACGACCACTTCGGCGTCGCGCGAGAGGGCCACGCCCTCGTCGATCGCGAGCGAGACGGCGACGCCGGTCTCACGTTCGAAGCGCTCGGCCAGCCGCTGCAGGGCGCCATCGAGCCCGAGCCCGTCGGTGTCGAGCGCGGCACCCGCGGCTACCAGGGCCCGGGTCTCGCCGAGCGCGGCGCGGGCGCCCTCTTCGATCATCGCGAGGGTGCCGTCGGGTGCGGCGGCCTCGCGGCGGGCGCGTTGGGCGAGCATGACGAGGCCGGTGAGGTCTTGCGCGATCGTGTCGTGCAGCTCACGGGCTAGGCGCTCGCGCTCGGCCGCGGCCCCGGCCTCCCGGTTGAGGGCCGCGATCTGCTCTTGGGCGCCCTGCAGCTCGACCAGCAGCCGGCCGCGCTCCTCGCCCAGCTCGGTCATCCGGCTGATCCAGAACCCCATAGCCAGGCTGAACCCCAGGGCCAGCGACTGCGTGAACACGATCTGCCGGAGGTCGTCGGGCTCGGTGCCGATGCTCGCTGCGAACCCGACGCCGACCGCGAGCGCGACGGCGAGGTTGGCGAGCAGGGCATCGCGAAGCCTACTGCTGAACACCCAGGCGATCGGGTACGCGATCGCCTGCAGGATGGCGAGGGAGGCGAAGCCCGCGGTGGCCGTGCCCGCGGCGAGGGCCACTCCGAGAATCACAGCGACGGAGGTCTCGCCCGCCATGACCCGCCGATCACCCCACAGTGCCCAACTGGCGATGAGCATCCCGATGCCGGTCAGGGCCAGCGCGAGGCGCCACGGGGTCTGCAGCGACAGCACGGCGAGCGCGCCAGCGAGGGTCGCCATGCCGAGCACGGCGACCCACCACCAACGGCGCGCGGTCATGCGCACGGCTCAGCTGTCCTTCCGAATCCAGCGGAAGGTGAGGCTCGTCAAGATCAGCCCCGCGACGAGCCAGATGGCGAGCGCGAGCGCGATGCCCGGGTGGTCCCACGACTCGTTCTGCTCGAGCACCACGAGCTCATCGGGAAGGAAGACGCTGCGCATGCCCTGGGCCATCCACTTGAGCGGGAAGACGGCGGCCACGTTCTGCAGCCACTCGGGCAGGTCGCTGAACCGCAGGTAGACGCCCGAGATGAACTGCAGCACGAGCGTGATCGGGATGACGACCGCGGTCGCGCTCTTGCCGGAGCGCGGCACCGCGCTCAGGGCGATGCCGAGGATCGCCGAGCACAGCACGCCGAGCGTGAACACCCAGGCGAACACCCACCAATTGGCGGGGTCCTCGGGCAGCGGCACCTGGAACACCGTGAAGCCGAGCAGCAGGAGCACGGCCGCCTGCAGCAGACCGGTCACGAACGACTGCCCGAGCTTGCCGATGAAGTAGCTCATGACTGGCAGCGGCGAGCCGGCCAGGCGCTTGAGCGTGCCGTCGCTCTTCTCGACGGCGATGTCGATCGCCAGGTTCTGCAGGCCGCTCAGCAGCACGCCGGCGGCGAGCATGGCGGGCAGGAAGAACCAGGCCGCGGTGATCTCGTCGCCGTCGGCGGTCTGCCCGAAGCTCGCCTCGCTGAACGAGACCGAGAAGATCGTCAGCATCACGACGGGGAAGAGGAAGGTGAAGAACACCGTGTCGCCCTGGCGGAAGTAGGCGCGCACCTCGTAGCCGATGCGGAGTCCGCCGAGGCGGACCGCCCGGGCGAGCGGGCTCTCGCGGCGCCGCGTCGCCGTGGTGGTTGCGCTCATCGTGCTGCCTCCGTCTCGTTCAATGCTTCACCGCTCAGGTCGCTCGCGTGCTCGTGGCCGACGAGGTCGAGGTAGACGTCCTCCAGGCTCGGGCGGATCACCTCGAGGCCCTCGGGCTCGCCGCCGAGGCGGGCGACGAGCTCGGTGACGACCGCGGCCGGGGCGTGCGTGCGCCGCTCGTGCACCGCGCCGTTCTCGCGCCAGCGCACGAACGGCACGCGGGCATCCGCGCCCCCGATCTCGTCGATCGGCGCGAGGTCGACCATGCGGCCGCCCGCGATGATGCCGGCCCGGTCGCCGAGCTGGGCGGCCTCGTCGAGGTAGTGGGTGGTCAGCAGGATGCTCGTGCCCTCGCTCTGCAGCGTGCGGATCAGCTGCCAGAAGCTGCGGCGCGCCTCGGGGTCGAAGCCCGTCGTCGGCTCGTCGAGGAACAGCAGCTCGGGTCGACCGACGATGCCGACCGCGACGTCGACGCGGCGACGCTGCCCGCCCGAGAGCTTGCGGATCAGCACGCCCGCCTTGCTCTCGAGCCCGACCGCGGCGATGACCTCGTCGACGTCGCGCGGGTTAGGGTACAGCGCCGCGAAGGCGCGCAGCTGCTCGGCGACGGTGACGTTGCCGCTCTCGCCGCTCGACTGCAGCACGATGCCGAGGCGCGCCTTCCAATCGAGCCCGCCCTTCTGCGGGTCGACGCCGAGCACGCGCACCTCGCCGCTCGTGCGGTCGCGGTAGCCCTCGAGGATCTCGATGGTGGTCGACTTGCCGGCGCCGTTCGGGCCGAGGAGGGCGAAAGTCTCGCCGCGGTGGATGTCGAAGCTGACGCCGTCGACGGCGGCCAGGTCGCCGTAGGTCTTGCGCAGGTCGCGCACCTCGACGACGTTTTCGGTGGTGGTCATGGCTCCAGCATCCCGCGCCGCGGCGGCCGGCGGTACCTCCGCCCGGCGGATTCTCGGGTCCACCGATCGGTGGACGGCAGGAATGCGCAATTCCCATTGCGTTTAGTGCGTGACATTTCCGATAAACTCACTGCGGTTTACACGAATACCGAGGGGAATTCTCATGAAGCGCATTACCACCGAGCTGGTCGACGACCTCGACGGCACCGTCATCGGCCCCGGCGATGGCGGCACCGTGACGTTCGCGCTCGACGGGGCGAGCTACGAGATCGACCTCGGTCGCGCCAACCAGCAGGCTCTGAAGGATGCCCTCGCGCCGTTCATCGCGCGCGCCCGCTCGACGGGCCGCCGCGCCGCCGCCGCGCCGCGCACG
>JAIWOM010000090.1 GCA_020216895.1 Microcella sp. | reverse complement strand
CCTCCCGCGGGGCGCTGGCGGAGATCCGCGACCCGGCCGAGCTCGCGCGGCAGTACGCGCAGGGCGGCGCCTCGGCCATCAGCGTGCTGACCGAGGAGCGCCGCTTCGGCGGCAGCCTCGCCGACCTCGAGGCGGTGCGCGCGGCGGTCGGCATTCCGGTGCTGCGCAAGGACTTCATCGCCGAGCCGTATCAGGTGCTCGAGGCCCGGGCGGCCGGTGCCGACCTGGTGCTGCTCATCGTCGCGGCGCTCGACGACGCCCTCCTCCGCGAGCTGCACGCGCTGATCCTCGAGCTCGGCATGACCCCGCTCGTCGAGACGCACGACGCCGACGAGGTGCGCCGCGCCATCGACCTCGGCGCCGGTGTCATCGGCGTCAACGCGCGGGACCTGTCGACCTTCGAGCTCGACCGCGACCTGTTCGGGCGGCTCGCGCCGAGCATTCCGGAGGGAACCGTGCGGATCGCGGAGTCGGCGGTCAGCACCCTCGCAGACGTCGAGCACTACCGTCGGGCAGGAGCCGACGTGGTCCTCGTCGGCGAGGCACTGGTCACCGGTGGCGATCCCATCGCCACCCTGAATGCGTATCGGGCGGTCTCATGAAGCTCCGTGATCACGTCGGGCCCTACTTCGGCGGCTTCGGTGGCCGGTTCGTGCCCGAGTCGCTCATCGCCGCGCTCGACGAGCTGGATGCGGCGTACCAGGCGGCCAAGGCCGACCCGACGTTCGCGGCGGAGCTCGACGAGCTGCATCGCACCTACACCGGCCGCCCCTCGATCATCACCGAGGCGAAGCGGTTCGGCGAGCACGCCGGCGGCGCGCGCATCATCCTGAAGCGCGAAGACCTCAACCACACCGGTAGCCACAAGATCAACAACGTGCTCGGCCAGGCCCTGCTCGCCAAGCGACTCGGCAAGACCCGCATCATCGCCGAGACCGGCGCCGGCCAGCACGGCGTCGCCAGCGCGACCGCGGCGGCCCTGTTCGGCCTCGAGTGCGTCGTCTACATGGGCGAGGTCGACACCGAGCGCCAGGCGCTCAACGTGGCCCGCATGAAGCTTCTCGGCGCCGAGGTCGTGCCGGTCACGGTCGGCTCGCGCACGCTCAAGGACGCGATCAACGAGGCTCTCCGCGACTGGGTGGCGAACGTCGAGACCACCCACTACCTGCTCGGCACGGTCGCCGGCCCGCACCCCTTCCCGACGATGGTGCGCGACTTCCACTCGGTCATCGGCATCGAGGCCCGCGAGCAGGTGCTCGCCCTGACCGGCCGGCTGCCCGACGCCGTGGTCGCCTGCGTGGGCGGCGGCAGCAACGCGATGGGCATCTTCCACGCCTTCCTCGACGACGAGGGGGTGCGCCTGGTGGGCAACGAGGCCGCCGGTGACGGGGTCGACACCCCGTACCACGCCGCGACGATCACGAAGGGGCGCCCCGGCGTGCTGCACGGCGCCCGCAGCCTGATGCTGCAGGACGAGGACGGCCAGACCATGGAGTCGCACTCGATCTCCGCCGGCCTCGACTACCCGGGCGTCGGCCCCGAGCACGCCTGGCTCGCCGACATCGGGCGCGCCGAGTACCGCCCCGTCACCGACGCACAGGCGATGGATGCCCTCCGCCTGCTCAGCCGCACCGAGGGGATCATCCCGGCCATCGAGACCGCGCACGCGCTGCACGGCGCCCTCGAGCTCGGCCGCGAGCTCGGTCCGGAGGCGATCATCCTCGTCTCGCTGAGCGGACGCGGCGACAAGGACATGGAGACCGCGGCACGCTACTTCGGCCTGCTCGACGCCGCAGCGGGGAAGGACAGCGCGTGAGCCACGTCGCCGACACCATCCGCACCCGCAACGCCGAGGCCGCGGGGGCCCTCATCGGCTACCTGCCGGTCGGCTTCCCCGACCTCGACACGAGCGTCGATGCCGCCGTCGCCCTGCTCGAGAACGGGGTCGACGTGCTCGAGCTCGGCCTCCCGTACAGCGATCCGGTCATGGACGGCGCGATGATCCAGCGCGCGACCCAGACCGCGCTGTCGAACGGCTTCCGGCTGCGCGACGGCTTCGAGGCCGTCGAGCGCATCCGCTCGCGGGTCGACGCTCCCGTGCTCGTCATGACGTACTGGAACCCCGTGGTGCAGTACGGCGTCGATCGCTTCGCCGCCGATCTGCGCAACGCCGGGGGAGCGGGCCTCATCACACCCGACCTGATCCCCGACGAGGCCGCCGACTGGATGGCCGCCTCCTCCGCGAACGAGCTCGACCGCGTCTTCCTCGCCGCGCCGTCGTCGAGCGACGCCCGCATGCGCCAGGCTGTCGAGGCCAGCCGCGGCTTCGTCTACGCCGTCTCGACCATGGGCATCACCGGCGCCCGGGCCGACGTCGACGCCGCGGCGCGCGGCGTTGTGTCGCGCCTGCGCGAGGCTGGCGCCGAAAATGCGTGCGTCGGCCTCGGCATCTCCACGCCCGACCAGGTCGCCGACGTGCTGAGCTACGCCGACGGCGCGATCGTCGGGTCGCGCCTCGTCGCCGCGCTCGAGGAGGGCGGCGTCGCCGCGGTGGCGGAGGTCGCCGCGGCTCTCGCGACCGGAACCCGCCGCTAGGCTTGCCCCTGCCCCCGCAGAAAGGTTGACCGACGTGATCGTGCCCCTGAGCATCCCGAGCCCGCCGCCCGAGTGGCAGGTCTTCAACTTCGGACAGTGGCTGCGCGACATCGGCCTCACCTGGGTCAGCCTCGACATCAACATCTACGCCTACGCCCTGTGCATCCTGGCGGGCATCGTCGTCGCGGTTCTCCTGACCAACCACCGGCTCACCGCCCGCGGCGCGGAGCCGTGGATCACCCTCGATATCGCCCTCTTCGCGGTGCCCTTCGGCATCATCGGCGGGCGGATCTACCACGTGCTCACCCACCCGGACGACTACTTCTTCCCCGGTGCCGACCTGCTGAAGACGCTCTACATCTGGGAGGGCGGCATGGCGATCTTCGGCGCCCTCATCGGCGGCGCTCTCGGTGTCTGGATCGGCTGCCGCGTGACCGGGATCCGGTTCTGGTCGTTCGCCGACGCCCTCGCACCGGGCCTCCTGCTCGCGCAGGCCTTCGGCCGTCTGGGCAACTGGTTCAACCAGGAGCTGTTCGGCCTGCCGACCGATCTGCCGTGGGGCCTCGAGATCGACCGCCCGAACGAGGCGATCCCCGTCGGTCTTCCCGACGACACTCTCTTCCACCCGACCTTCCTGTACGAGATCGTCTGGAACGTCACGGGTGCGATCGTCATCCTGCTGCTCGCCCGCCGTCTGGTGCTGCAGTGGGGCAAGCAGCTCGGCATCTACCTCATCTGGTACGGTACGGGCCGCAGCGTGTTCGAGTCGATCCGTCTCGACCCGAGCGAGCTCTTCCTCGGCATCCGCGTCAACGTCTGGGGCGCCTGGATCGCCGTGCTGATCGGCGTGCTCATCATCGTCGTGCAGTCGCGTCGCCACCCCGGGCTCGAGCCCTCGGTCTACATGCCGGGCCGGGAGTGGTCGCCCGAGGCTGGGGTAGACTCCGAAGACGTCTACACCGACGCCGACGACGAGGGCAATGGGGCTCCCGCCGCCGCCGGTACCTCCGGCACGACCGACGCCACAAGCGGGTCCGCCGCGAAGCCGTGATGCCTCCCGCTCTCGTCACCGAGCACCGCGGGAGGTGAAGAGGATCGCCACCACACTCGATCCGGCATCAGCGGCGCTCTTCGAGCGCGCACTCATCCCTCGGGCCAGCGACGTCCCACGGCCACCACACCACGTGAGGACGGTTCGATGAATCTCCCCAACCCCTTTGAGCGCTTCTCCTCGGTGCCCGCTGCGCAGGGCATGTACGATCCGCGCCGCGAGCACGACGCCTGCGGCTTGGCGATGGTCGCCACCCTGCGCGGCACGGCCGGCCACGACATCATCCAGACCGCCCTCGACGCCCTGCGCAACCTCGAGCACCGCGGCGCGGTCGGCTCCGACGCCGGCACGGGTGACGGCGCGGGCATCATCACGCAGATCCCGGATGCGTTCCTGCGCGCCGTGCTGCCGTTCGAGCTGCCCGCCCTGGGGCAGTACGCCATCGGCACGGCCTTCCTGCCCGTCGACGAGGCGGCTCGCGCTGCCGAGAAGGCCGGCATCGAGGCCATCGCCGCGGAGGAGGGCCTCGCGGTTCTCGGCTGGCGCACCGTGCCGACCGACCCCAGCCTGATCGGCACCCTCGCGCGCGAGGCAATGCCCGCCTTCGAGCAGCTCGTGGTGCGCTCGACCCGCACGGACGAGTCGGGCGCCCCGCTCAGCGGCATCGCCCTCGACCGCCAGACCTTCCGCGCCCGCAAGCGCGCGGAGCGCGAGCTCGGCTCGTACTTCCCGTCGCTCTCCAGCCGCACCCTCGTCTACAAGGGCATGGTCACGACCCTGCAGCTCGAGCCGTTCTACCCCGACCTCAGCGACGTGCGGTTCGCCTCGAAGCTCGCACTGGTGCACTCGCGCTACTCGACCAACACGTTCCCGTCGTGGCCGCTGGCCCAGCCGTTCCGCCAGATCGCGCACAACGGCGAGATCAACACCGTGCAGGGCAACCGCAACTGGATGCGGGCCCGCCAGTCGCAGCTCCGCTCCGACCTGTTCGGCGAGCTGCGCGATGTGTTCCCCATCGTGACGCCCGGCGCGAGCGACTCGGCCTCCTTCGACGAGGTCGTCGAGCTGCTGCACCTGGGCGGCCGCTCGCTGCCGCACGCGATCATGATGATGGTGCCGGAGGCCTGGGAGAACCAGACCGACATCGACCCGGCGCTGCGCGACTTCTACGAGTACCACGGCATGCTCATGGAGCCGTGGGACGGCCCGGCGGCCCTCGTCTTCACCGACGGGGCCCTCGTCGGCGCCACCCTCGACCGCAACGGTCTCCGCCCGGGCCGCTTCATCGTGACGGATGACGGACTCGTCGTGCTCGCGAGCGAGATCGGCGTCATCGATGTCGAGCCGAGCCGCATCGTGCGCAAGGGCCGCCTGCGCCCCGGCAAGATGTTCCTCGTCGACACGGCCGAGGGCCGACTCATCGAGGACAACGAGATCAAGGCCGAGCTCGCCGCCATGCAGCCCTGGGGCGAGTGGCTCGAGGGCCAGCGCATCAACCTCAAGGACCTCCCCGAGCGCGAGCACATCGTCCACACGCCCGCCTCGATCGTCCGGCGCCAGCGCACCTTCGGGTACACCGAGGAGGAGGTGCGGGTGCTCCTCGCGCCGATGGCGAAGTCGGGCGCCGAGCCCCTCGGCGCGATGGGCTCCGACACCCCGATCGCGGTGCTCTCCGACCGCCCGCGGCTGCTGTTCGACTACTTCACGCAGCAGTTCGCGCAGGTCACGAACCCGCCGCTCGACTCGATCCGCGAGGAGGTCGTCACCTCCATGCGCCTCGGCCTTGGCCCCGAGCGCAACCTCCTCGAGGCGACCCCCCGGCATGCGCGTCAGGTCGTGCTCGACTTCCCGATCATCGACAACGACGAGCTCGCGAAGATCCAGCACATCGACCCGCGGCCCGGCAGCTCGCTCACCACGACGATCAAGGGTCTGTACCGGGTCGACAAGGGCCCGCGCGCGCTCGAGAAGCGGCTGCAGGCGATGTACGACGAGGTCGACGACGCCATCGCCGACGGTGCGGAGTTCATCGTGCTCAGCGACCGCGACTCCACCGCCGATCTGGCGCCGGTGCCGTCGCTGCTCATGCTGGCCGCGGTGCACCACCACCTAATCCGTACCGAGAAGCGCATGCAGGTCGGCCTCATCGTCGAGGCAGGCGACGTGCGCGAGGTGCACCACTGCGCCGTGCTCATCGGCTACGGCGCCTCGGCCATCAACCCCTACCTGGCCATGGAGAGCGTCGAGAACCTCGTGCGCTCGGGCATGATCACTGGCATCACCCCCGAGAAGGCCGTGCGCAACGTCATCAAGGCGCTCGGCAAGGGCGTGCTGAAGATCATGTCAAAGATGGGCATCTCGACCGTCGGCTCCTACGCCGGCGCGCAGGCCTTCGAGGCCGTCGGCCTCAGCCAGGAGTTCGTCGACCGCTACTTCACGGGCACGTCGAGCATCCTGGGCGGTGTCGGCATCGAGACCATCGCGGCCGAGAACGCCGCCCGGCACGAGCTCGCCTACCCCGCCACGGCACCCGCGAACCCGCACGAGCGGCTGCAGACCGGCGGCGAGTACCAGTGGCGCCGCGAGGGCCCGCCGC
>JAIWOM010000089.1 GCA_020216895.1 Microcella sp. | reverse complement strand
GCCGATGCCGTTGACGGTGCCGGCGGGCACCCCGACCGCGAGCAGGCGGGCCGCCCAGGACGCGGCGTCGTCGGCGGCGAGCAGCGCCTCGAGAGCGACTTCGAGCTCGTCACGGTGCGCGACCCGCGCGGGGTTGGTCGCGAAGCGCGGGTCGCTCGCGAGCTCGGGAGACCCCAGCTCACGGCACAGGGCCGCGAACTGGGTGTCGTTGCCGACGGCGACGGCGAGCATCCCGTCGCGGCAGCGCAGCGTCTCGTAGGGAGCGATGGACGGGTGCCGGTTGCCGAGCGCGCGCGGGGACTGCCCGGTCGCGAGGTACGACGAGGCCTGGTTGGCGAGCGAGGCGAGCAGGCTGGCCATGAGCGAGACCTCGACGTGCTGGCCCTGGCCGCCCGCGCGCTCGCGGTGCAGCAGCGCGGCGAGCACCCCCATGGCCGCATGGTTGGCTGCGAGCAGGTCGACCATGGCGACGCCGACCTTGCGCGGCTCGCCTCCCGCGTCGCCGGTGATGCTCATGAGGCCGCCGAGCGCCTGCACGAGGAAGTCGTAGCCCGGCATCGCCGCCCCCTCGCCGGTGGAGCCGAAGCCGGTGATCGAGCAGTAGACGGCGCGCGGGTTGCGCGCGAGCACGCTCGCGGCGTCGAGCCCGAAGCGCTCGAGGGCGCCGGTGCGGTAGTTCTCGATGACGACGTCGGCGCGGTCGACGAGCGCGCGGGCCGTCGCGAGGTCGTCGGGGTCGCCGAAGTCGAGGGCGATCGACTGCTTGCTGCGGTTGGCCGACTCGAAGTACGCGCTCGACGACCCCGCCCACGGCGGACCCCAGGCGCGCGTGTCATCGCCGGCACCCGGGCGCTCGACCTTCACCACGCGCGCGCCCAGGTCGGCGAGCATGACAGCCGCGGTCGGGCCGGCGAGCACGCGGCTGAGATCGGCGACGAGCATCCCGTCGAGGGGTCGAATCATGAGGCAACTGTACAAGTGGACAAAAGCGCGAGCGACGGGCACGATGAGCGTGCACCAGAGAGGACCCTCATGACCGACTCGCCCCTCGACCTCATCGGTTTCGACAGCCTGCTCACCGACGAGGAGCGAGCGACCCGCGACCGCGTGCGCGCGTTCGTCGACAGCGACCTGCGCCCGAACATCGCCCGCTGGTACGACGAGGGCGTCTTCCCGCGCGAAATCATCCAGCCGATGGGCGCCCTCGGCCTGCTGGGCATGCACCTGCAGGGGTACGGCTGCGCCGGACGATCGGCCGTCGAGTACGGCCTCGCGGCCGCCGAGCTGGAGGCCGGCGACTCGGGCCTGCGCACCTTCGTCTCGGTGCAGGGCTCGCTGGCGATGACCGCCATTCACACCTTCGGCTCGGAGGAGCAGAAGACCGAGTGGCTTCCGCGCATGGCGCGTGGTGAGGCGATCGGATGCTTCGGCCTCACCGAGCCGGAGGCCGGCAGCGACCCGGCCTCGATGCGCACCTTCGCGCGCCGCGACGGCGACGACTGGGTCATCACGGGCAGCAAGCGCTGGATCGGCCTCGCGTCGATCGCCGACATCGCCGTGATCTGGGCGAACACGGATGCGGGCATCCGCGGCTTCCTCGTGCCGACCGGCACGCCCGGCTTCACGGCGACGCCGATCGCCCAGAAGCTGTCGATGCGCGCGTCGATCCAGTGCGACATCGTGCTCGACGAGGTGCGCGTGCCCGCGTCGGCGCAGCTGCCCGGCGCGGAGGGTCTGCGCGGCCCCTTCACCTGCCTCAACCAGGCGCGCTACGGCATCGCCTGGGGCGTCATGGGCGCGGCGCTCGACAGCTACCGCGCGGCGCTGGCCTACGTGCGGCAAAGGCAGGTCTTCGGCAAGCCGGTCGCCGCCTACCAGCTGACCCAGCAGAAGCTCGTCGACATGGCGCTCGAGATCGACAAGGGCTTCCTGCTCGCCCTGCAGCTCGGTCGCCTCAAGGATGCGGGCCAGTTGCAGCCGCACCAGATCTCCGTGGGCAAGCTCAACAACGCGCGCGTGGCGATCGACATCGCCCGCGAGGCGCGCGCGATGCTCGGCGGCAACGGCGTGACCCTCGAGCACTCGCCGCTGCGGCACGCCAACAACCTCGAGTCGGTGCGTACCTACGAGGGCACCGATGAGGTGCACACGCTCATTCTCGGCAACGCGATCACGGGCATCCCCGCGTTCCGCTAGCCGCATCCCCCGCGCCCCCGTCGGGGCCGGGTGGCGCGGGTGGCGCGAGCGGGTGTTCGGCGCGCGGCGCGCTACTCCCCCACGCGGGCCGGAACGACCGCAGGATGCGTGCCCGCCATCGTCTCGAGCACCCGCACGACCTGCGAGCTGTAGCCGAACTCGTTGTCGTACCAGACGTAGACGACGAGGTTGTCGCCCGTGCTGATCGTGGCGAGCCCGTCGACGATGCCGGCGCGGTGCGAGCCGATGAAGTCGGTCGACACCACCTCGGGCGACTCGATGTAGTCGATCTGCTGGCGCAGGCTCGAGTGCAGCGAGGCCTGGCGCAGGAAGGTGTTGACCTCGTCGCGCGTCGTCGGCCGGGCGAGGCGCAGGTTCAAGATCGCCATCGAGACGTCGGGGGTGGGCACGCGGATCGCGTTGCCGGTGAGCTTGCCCTCCAGCACGGGCAGCGCCTTCGCGACGGCCTTCGCGGCACCGGTCTCGGTGATGACCATGTTCAGCGCGGCCGAGCGGCCGCGGCGGTCGCCCTTGTGGAAGTTGTCGATCAGGTTCTGGTCGTTGGTGAACGAGTGCACCGTCTCGACGTGGCCGTGCACGATGCCGTACTCGTCGTTCAGCACCTTCAGCACGGGGGTGATCGCGTTGGTCGTGCACGAGGCGGCGGTGACGATGCGCTGCTCGGGCGTGATCGTCTCGTGGTTGATGCCGTGCACGATGTTCGGCAGGGCGCCCTTGCCCGGGGCCGTCAGCAGCACGCGGGCGACACCCTTCGAGCGCAGGTGCTGCGAGAGCCCCTCCTCGTCGCGCCAGCGGCCCGTGTTGTCGACGACGATCGCGTTGTCGATGCCGTAGGCGGTGTAGTCGATCGCGGCCGGGTCGTCGGCGTAGATCACCCGGATCAGTGTGCCGTTGGCGAGGATCGTGTTCGCCTCGGCGTCGACGGTGATCGTGCCCTCGAAGGGCCCGTGCACCGAGTCGCGGCGCAGCAGGCTCGCGCGCTTGACGATGTCGTTCTCCCCGCCCTTGCGCACGACGATCGCGCGCAGGTGCAGGCCGGCGCCGTTGCCGGCGTGGGCGATCAGGATGCGCGCGAGCAGCCGCCCGATGCGGCCGAAGCCGTACAGCACCACGTCGGTGCCGCGCGGGTCGCCGGTGGGCGCGGGAGCAGCACCGACGACCTCGCCGAGGTACGCGGCGAGCGGGCGCCCGGCGCCGTGGGCGTCGTAGTCGCCGAGCAGGCGCGCGATGTCGAGGGATGCGGGGCCCGGGTCGAGCGTGAGCAGGGCATCCAGCACCTCGCGCGTGCGCTCGAGCGGCAGCACCGCACCCGTGACGTGGTGCGCGTAGCGGTGCGCCTTGATGACGCCGATCGGCGACTGGTTGATGAGGCGGCGGCCATGGATCGAGGTCACGACGCCGTGGTCGCGGTAGAGACGGCCGATGAGCGGGATCAGCTGCTCGGCGAGGGTCTCGCGGGCCTTCCAGGCCTCGCGCTGGGCGATGACGGCGTCGGTCATGGTTCGCTCTTCTGCGCAGACGCGCCGACTCGTGGTCGGGGCCGCGCGGGTCGTGGGCGGATTCGCTCATGAGGGTAGCGAGCGGGCGGCCTGCGATCGGGGTCGTTCGGGCCGTGACGGCGCGAAAGTTCGGCGGTTCTTTCCGAATCGAGCGGGTCAGGCGCCGTCTGCGGCTGCGAGCTGCCCGCAGGCCCCGTCGATCTCCTTGCCCCGCGTATCGCGCAGCGTTGTGGGGATGCCGGCGGCCTCCAGCCGCCGGACGAACTCGCGCATGACCGCGGGCTCCGAGCTCGTCCAGATCGACCCGGGCGTCGGATTCAGCGGGATCGGGTTCACGTGCACCCAGCCCCGCCCCCGGGCGATCAGCTTCTGCGCGAGCAGGTCGGCGCGCCAGGCGTGGTCGTTCATGTCCTTGATGAGCGCGTACTCGATCGACACCCGGCGCCCGGTCGCGTCGAAGTAGGCGCGCGCGGCGTCGAGGGCCTCGTCGACCTTCCAGCGCGAGTTGACCGGGATCAGCTCGTCGCGCAGCTCGTCGTCGGGCGCGTGCAGGCTCAACGCGAAGGTGACGGGCACCTTCTCGGCGGCGAGCTTCTCGATGGCCGGAACGAGGCCGACCGTCGACACCGTGATGTGCCGGGCGCTCATGCCGAGGCCGTGCGGCTGGGGGGCCACCATCGTGCGCACCGCATCCATGACCCGGTTGTAGTTGGCGAGCGGCTCGCCCATGCCCATGAACACGATGTTGCTGACGCGCTCGGGCGTGGTCTCGCCGCGCTTCTTGCCGCCGAGCTCGCCCGCCGCGATGGCGGCGTTGGCCTGCACCACCTGGTCGATGATCTCGGCGGTCGACATGTTGCGGGTGAGGCCGGCCTGGCCGGTGGCGCAGAACGGGCAGTTCATGCCGCAGCCGGCCTGGCTCGAGACGCAGAGCGTGATGCGACCCGGATAGCGCATGAGCACGCTCTCGACGAGGGCGCCGTCGTGCAGCTTCCACAGGAACTTGATGGTGTCGCCGTTGTCAGTGCGCAGGCGGCGCACCTCCGTCAGCAGCGGCGGCAGCAGGCCAGCGACGAGCTCGTCGCGCTGCGCGGCCGGCAGGTCGGTCATGCGGGCCGGGTCGGTCGTGCAGTGCGTGAAGTAGTGGGTGCTGAGCTGTTTCGCGCGAAAGCCGGGCAGGCCGAGCTCGATCACGCGCGCGGTGCGCTGCTCGGGGGTGAGGTCGGCGAGGTGCACGGGCGGCTTGCCGCGCTTCGGCTCGGCGAACTGCAGCACCGGGCGGCCGTCGGGCCCCAGCTTCTGCTGCCAGCCCTCGGTGGTCGGGCGCACCTGGGGGCGGGCATCCGTCGCCGCGGGCGCACCGGGCGTGCGCGGGGTCGTCGGAGCGCCGTTGTTGCGAATGCCGCGCTCGGATGCCATGCCCTCCAGGGTACGCGGTGTCAGGCGTCGGGCCCGGCCAGCGCCTCCTGCAGCCAAGCGGCGATGAGCGGCACGATGCGCTCGTCGATCGGACGACGCACATCGCGGCGGTACTCCTTGAGCGAGGGCGCGACCTGCCGGCGGAGGATGTGGCTGAGACCATCCAGCACCTCCGCCCGGGTCGGCGCGCGGCGGATCTCCGCGATGCGCGGCGTGTCCTCCGGCGGCGACTGCAGGTCGAACTGGCCGCCGAGAGCGAGCACGGGCTGCCGGGCCGCCGCGAGGTCGACGCTCGGGTCGTACGCCATGAACTCGCGGTGCCAGCGGGCGTTGACCCGCGCACCGCCGATGCGGGCGACGTCGCCGGTGGTCGCGAGCAGCTTCGCCCTGTTCTTCTCGGTCTGCGTCTCGAGATCGGTGCGCATCAGGCGCAGGATGCCCCGCACGAGCCCGGGCACCTGATCGCTCAGCGCTGCCGACTGCCAGCGCAGCACCTCGAGCCCCGAGCGCGCGTACCCCGAGAGCATCACTCCCCCGGCGACGGCAGGTCGCTCGGCCAGGATGCGTGCCGCGATCGCGGACCCCTCGCTGTGCCCGATGACGATGAGCGGCAGACCACGGTCGGCGGCGTCGGCGGCGACACGGTCGACGACCGCGAGGGCATCGGCGACGAGGTCACCGAACCCGCTCGTCAGGAAGTCCCCTCCGGACGCCCTGACCCCGCGCTTATCCCAGCGAACACTCGCGACGCCGCGGGCTGCTAGACCCTCGGCGAGCTGACGCTGGATGCCGAGGGGCAGCTGGCGGGCATCACCATTGCGGTCGAGGGGGGCGCTGCCGGGGATCAGGATGGCGATGGCACGGGCCGGGCCGTCGGCCGGCTCGAGCAGTTCGGCGGCCAGCGGCACCGTCGCGGCGATGGTGAGGGCGGTCATCGAGCTGCTCCTCGCACGACGACGTCGAGCTGAGCGGCGAGCTCGACCGCTCGCTCGGTCGAGACGATGACGGTGCACACCGAGCCGCTACGGGTGCGGATGCGCAGGGCCGGGCCGCGACCGCGCACGAGGGCGACGGTGGCACCGCCGCGGCGGCGCCAGGTGCCGATCTTCGCGCCGCCGGGCACG
>JAIWOM010000088.1 GCA_020216895.1 Microcella sp. | reverse complement strand
TGTCGCCCGCAGGCGTGGTCAGCCGCGGCCGCCATCGCTGTGCTCGGCGCCCTCAGCTGAGTCGGTGCCCTGGCCTGAGCCCTCGACCGCGGCGGCGGCACCGGCCTCGTGCTCATCCCGCCGGTCGGCCAGGGCTCGCCGCACCGCCGGCCCGAGCACGAGCACCGCGATGATGCCGAGCACGACAACCATGACGCCGAGAACCGCGAGGGTCAGCGCGACGATGAGCCCCGCATCCGCCGTGCCGTTCACGCCTCAGCGCCCCATCCTGCTGAGCTGCGCAACGACCTGGCGCGCGACGTTGCGCCCGGCCCGGTTGGCGCCGATGGTCGACGCCGCCGGACCGTAGCCGGCGAAGAAGATGCGCGGGTCGCGGCCCGAGCGGTAGCTGTCGACGGCCACGCCGCCCTCCTTCTCGCGCAGGCGCAGGGGTGCCAGGTGCCGCAGCTCGGGCCGGAACCCGGTCGCCCAGATGATCGCGTCAGCGGGCTGGCGGGTGCCGTCCTCCCAGACCACCGCGTCGGGCTCGATCGCGGCGAACATCAGCCGGTAGTCGAGAACACCGCGGTCGATGGCCGCCTGGATGCGCCGCGTGCGCGGCACCCCGGTACCCGAGACGATACTCGGCAGGGCGCGACCGGCGCGCGCCGCGTCATCCTGCGCGGCGACCGCGCGCTCGCGGGCCTCGAGGTTGAGGTCGACCTCGTCAATGAACTCGGGCGGGCGGCGGGTTGCCCAGGTGATGCTGGCCGCGTGAGGCTCGAGCTCGAGGATGAACCCGATCGCACTCGTTCCGGCGCCGACGACGATGACGTTCTGACCGGCGAACTCCTCCGCAGCCGTGTAGTCGGCCGTGTGCACCTGCCGGCCGGCGAAGGTGTCGCGACCGGGATACCAGGGCACGAAGGGCGAGCCCCAGGTGCCGGTGGCGTTGACGATCGTCGAGGTCCCCAGCTCGACGGGGCCGTTCTCGGTGTTGAGCCGCACGAGAAGCCCGGGGTCGCCATGCTCGACGTGGGTGACGGATGCGGGGCGCACGACCTGCAGCCCGTAGTGCTCCTCGTACCGCGCGTAGTAGTCGGCGACCACGTCGCGCGCCGGGGCGTGATGGTCGGCGGTGGTGAAGCTCAGGCCGAGCTCGTCCATTCCGGGCAGGTCGTTGACCCGGTGCGCCGAGCCGAGCCGCAGCGCCTCCCAACGGTGCTGCCAGGCGCCGCCGGTGCCCGGGCCGCGGTCGAGGAGGACGAACTCCTGACCCGGTTCGAGGCCGAGCCGCCGCAAGAAGTAGGCGACCGAGAGGCCCGCCTGACCGGCCCCGATGACCACGCACTTGGTGGTCAGCTCGGGGATCGTCACTCGCTCAACGCTACCCGTTCGCACGGCCCGCCGACCAGGGCTGACGGGTGGGCGGGGCGCGAGCATCCCGGGGGCCGCGAGGGGCCGTGCGTGCTAGACTCGGGCCCAGTTTTTCTACCGTCCCTACTGGGCATTCTGGGGTTCTCCCTAGCTCACCCGACGACACACTGTGAGGGGGTCACGCATGGGGCGCGGCCGACAGAAGGCGAAGCACACCAAGGTGGCGCGGGAGCTGAAGTACTTCACGCCCGACACCGACCTGACGCAGCTCGAGCGCGAGCTCGCTGCGGCGGCGCATGCCGACGAGTACGAGGACAAGTGGGCGCACCTCGTCGATGACGAGGACGACGAGGACGACGACCTCGACGAGGCCGAGCAGGGCCCGGCCGCGCAAACCGCGTAGCGGTCGCCGTCGACAACCCCTCCTCCCCGGGTCGCCTCCCGGGTGGGGAAGCCCTCGAGGTCGGTCGCTTCTGCGTGCCTGCGCACGGGGAGCGTCATTGTTCTACAATGAAGAACATGGCAGAGGTCGGCATTCGTGCCCTCAAGCAGAACGCGTCCGCGGTGGTCGCTGACGTGGTCGCCGGCGAGATCGTCACGATCACCGATCGCGGACGGCCTGTCGCCCAGATCACGCCCATCGCGGCGTCGCCCCTGCAGCGGATGCTGGCCAACGGCACCGCGCGCCCGGCCCGGCGCAGCCTCGCGTCGCTGCCCGCTCCGCTCGAGAACTCGCCCCTGACGTCGGTGCTCGCCGAGATGCGCGACGCCGAGCGGTACTGACTCGTGGCGGTGTACGTCGACACGTCGGCGCTGCTGAAGCTAGTCGTCGCCGAACCAGAGTCGGCTGCGCTCCGCGGCCTCCTGGAGGGTTCTGCGACCACCGCCGTATCGAGCGATCTCGCCCGAACGGAGGTCATCCGCGCGGTGCGTCGCGGGGCGCCGGAGCAGGTGGTCACCGCGCGCGCGGTGCTGGACTCACTCGTGCTCCTCACAGTGACGACCGACACTTTCGAGGCCGCCGGACGGTTGGACCCGAGCATGCTGCGTTCACTCGACGCACTGCACCTGGCCGCGGCGCTGAGCCTCGGTGACGAACTCGAGGCGATGATCACCTACGACGAGCGCCTCGCGCAGGCGTGCCGCGCGAACGGTGTCAATGTGCTCGCACCGCGCTGATCAGCACCGAGCGAACCGCGACCCTACTCCGCGTAGGTGCCGACGAGCTTCACGGCCCCGCCGTCGACGCCCTTCGCACCCTGCTCGAACCCGGTGAGGTCGTGCGCGGTCGTCGAGACGCGGCCGGCGACCCACGCGGGCACGCCGCGGCTCTCGAGCGCGCGGATGACGGAGCTCGCGCTGTCGTGCGCGACGACGGCGAGCATCCCGACCCCGAGGTTCCACGTGCCCTCGGTCGACTCGAGCGAGTCGCCCGACAGCTCGCAGAGCACCCGGAACACAGTGGGCGGGCTCCACGAGCCGCGGTCGAGCTCGGCCCAGGATCCGACAGGCAGCACGCGCGCGAGGTTCGCCGCGATGCCGCCGCCCGTCACGTGGCTGAGGGCGTGCACGGCGCCGGGCAGCTCGGCGAGAACGTCGAGCAGCGGCGCGGTGTAGAGCGCGGTCGGCTCGAGCAGCGCGCGGCCGACGACCCCGCCCAACTCGGGAAGCTCGTCGTGGTACCCGATCTTCTTCGTGGCGAGGATGTGCCGCACGAGCGAGAAGCCGTTGCTGTGCAGGCCCGAGCTGGCCATCGCGATGACGACGTCGCCGTGCTGCACGCGCTCGGGGCCGAGCACGTCGGCGGCCTCGACCACGCCGACCGCGGCGCCGGCGACGTCGTAGTCGTCGGGGCCGAGCAGGCCGGGGTGCTCGGCGGTCTCGCCGCCGACGAGCGCGGTGCCGGTCGCGGCGCAGGCCTCGGCGATGCCGCGCACGATGGCGGCGATGCGCTCGGGGTGCACCTTGCCGCAGGCGATGTAGTCGGTCATGAACAGCGGCCTCGCGCCGACCACGACGATGTCGTCGACGACCATCGCCACCAGGTCTTGCCCGATCGTGTCGTGGATATCGAGGGCCTGCGCGATCGCGACCTTCGTGCCGACGCCGTCGGTGCTGGTGGCGAGCAGCGGGCGGCGGTAGTCACGCAGCGCCGAGGCATCCCACAGCCCGGCGAAGCCGCCGACCCCGCCGAGCACCTCGCGACCGTGGGTCGCGGCGACGGAGGCCTTCATGAGCTCGACGGCGCGGTCGCCCGCGGCGGTGTCGACTCCGGCGGCGGCGTAGGAGTTCGTCATTCGTTCTTCCGTTCCGCGGTCTGTCAGACTGGCCTCAGTCACCGTCAACCTTACGGTCTGGAGCACGCCCCGCATGTGCGGCATCGTCGGTCTCGTCTCAACGAGCCCCGTCAACCAGCAGGTGTACGACGCACTCGCCCTTCTGCAGCATCGTGGGCAGGACTCGACGGGCATCGCCACCGCCGAGGGCCGCGTGCTGCACATGGCCAAGGCGAAGGGCCAGGTGCGCGAGGCGTACCGCACCCGCGACATGCGCAGCCTGCTCGGCACCATGGGGCTCGGGCATGTGCGCTACGCGACCCGCGGCTCCGCGTCCAGTGAGGAAGAGGCGCAGCCGTTCTACGTGAACGCGCCGTACGGCATCATCCTCGTGCACAACGGCAACCTCACGAACACGCGCGAGCTCACGCGCGAGCTGTTCGAGGTCGACCGCCGGCACCTCAACACCTCGAGCGACACCGAGCTGCTCGTCAACGTGCTCGCTCACGAGCTGCAGGCGCAGGTCACCGGCGCCGACCTCGACCCCGACCAGGTGTTCGCGGCCATCAGCCGCCTGCACGAGCGCGTCGAGGGCTCGTACGCGGCGATCGCCCTGATCGCGGGGCACGGGATGCTCGCCTTCCGCGACCCGTTCGGCATCCGGCCGCTCGTGCTCGGGCGCCGCTCCGCGGGTCTCACGGGCGACGAGTGGGTGGTGGCGAGCGAGTCGCTCGTGCTCGAGGCGGGCGGATACGAGACCGTGCGCGAGGTCGCCCCCGGCGAGGCCGTGTTCATCACGACCGGCGGCGAGATGATCGCCCGCCAGTGCGCCGCCAACCCGCGGCTGATCCCCTGCTCGTTCGAGTACGTCTACCTCGCGCGCCCCGACTCGATCATGAACGGCATCTCGGTCTACGAGGCGCGGCTGCGGCTCGGCGATCGGCTCGCCGACACCATCGCCCGCTACACCCCGATGGGCGACATCGACGTCGTCATGCCGATTCCCGACTCGTCGCGGCCGGCGGCGATGCAGGTGGCGCAGAAGCTGGGCATCCCGTACCGCGAGGGCTTCTACAAGAACCGCTATGTCGGGCGCACGTTCATCATGCCGGGGCAGGAGACCCGCAAGAAGAGCGTGAAGCAGAAGCTCAACGCGATGTCGTCCGAGTTCGCCGGCAAGAACATCCTGATCGTCGACGACTCGATCGTGCGCGGCACGACGTCGAAGGAGATCGTCGAGATGGCCCGCGCTGCCGGTGCCAACAAGGTCACCTTCACCTCGGCGGCGCCGCCCGTGCGCTACCCGCACGTCTACGGCATCAACATGCCGACGCGCCGCGAGCTCATCGCGCACGGCCGCAAGATTCCCGAGATCAACACCGAGCTCGGCAGCGACCACCTGATCTACCAGGAGGTCGAGGACATGCAGGCCGCGATCATCGAGGGCAGCGACGTCACCGAGCTCGAGATGAGCTGCTTCACCGGCGAGTACGTCACCGGCACCGTCACCCCCGAGTACCTGCGGTGGGTGGAGGAGAACCAGCTCAGCTGAGCACGCTGCGGGCGCGGATCGGGGCGCCCGGTCAGTCCTCCAGCTCGCCCTCCAGCGGGGCCGCGTCGACGACCTGCCGCTCGGCGGCGACCGTGCGCACGCTCTTCTGCGAGCGGCGGTCGAGCACGACGCCGATGATCGCGCCGATCAGCACGCCCGCCGTGACGCCGTAGATCGAGAAGTAGCCGAGCAGCGCGGCGAACCCGACGAGCGGGTCGGCAGGGAAGAGGCTCGTCGCGACGAGCGTGGCGAGGAACCCGATGAGGCCGCCGACCACCATGAAGGCGGGGATCTTCGGCGCGCGCCGCACCTGCACGGTGGCGCGCTCGGTCGTCGGCTCGGGGGTGCCCGTCGGCTCAGTCACGCCCTCATTCTGGCGCACGGCGCTGAGTGGCTGGTCAATACGCGAGCGGGAAGAGCCCCGAGAGATCGGAGCGGGCGCCCGAGGCGTGCACACGGCCCGCGGCGACGGCGCTCGCCCAGTCGAGACCGCCGGTCGCGATCGCGAGGAAAGTCGGCGGGTCGAGCTCGACGACGTTGGGCGGGGTGCCGCGGGTGTGCTTCGGGCCCTCCACGGCCTGCACGGCGCCGAACGGCGGCACGCGCACCTCCACGCTCTTGCCGGGGCTGGCCTCGGCGAGCGTCTGCAGCAGGTAGCGCACGGCGAGCGCCATCACGGTGCGGTCGGGAGGCGTGCGGTCGGGATGCTCGCCACTCGCCAGCACGGCGAGCACCGCATCCCGCCCCGCGGTCTCGTCGATGCGCGCTCTCGCCACGGGTCGAGGCTACGCTCCCCCGGGGCGACGGCGCGGCGCTCGCTAGGCTGACCGGGTGAGAATCCTCGTCCTCGGCTCGGGCGCGCGGGAGCACGCCATCATCACGGCCCTGCTGCGCGAGCGCGATGCCGCCGGCGCTCCCGCCCACGAGATCACCGCGGCCCCCGGCAACGCGGGCATCGCGACCGCCGTGCCCGTCGTGGCCCTCGACGCGACCCGCGGCGACGTCGTCGCCGACTACGCGGTCGACAACGACATCGAGCTCGTCGTCATCGGACCGGAGGCTCCGCTCGTGGCGGGCGTCGCCGACGCGGTACGCC
>JAIWOM010000087.1 GCA_020216895.1 Microcella sp. | reverse complement strand
GGGCCCTCCCGGCGGCATGCGACGCGGGCCCATGGGCGGCCCGATGGGCGGCGGCATCGGCATGCCCGCCGAGAAGGCGGCGAGCTTCGGCCCGTCGGCCCGCCGACTGATCGGGCGGCTGCGCCCCGAGCTGCGGCTCGTCTGGGTGGTCATCGTGCTCGGCGTCGTCAGCGTCGTGCTCTCCGTCGTCGGGCCCGCCCTGCTCGGATTCGCGACCAACGTGATCATCGACGGCGTCTTCGGCGAGGGCGCCTTCGTCGGGGGAGCGGGTGACGCGAGCGCCGCATCCGGCATCGATACCGACCTGCTGCACCTCGTGCTCGGCGGCGTTCTGCTGGTCTACGTCTTCTCATCGGTGTTCGCCTGGCTGCAGGCCTACCTGCTGACCGGGGTCACCCAGCGCATCGTCTACCGGCTGCGCGAGGAGGTGCAGGGCAAGCTCGACCGCCTGCCGCTGACCTACTTCGACCGCGTGCAGCGCGGCGAGGTGCTCAGCCGCGTCACCAACGACGTCGACAACATCGCCCAGACGCTGCAGCAGACCCTCAGCCAGCTGCTGACCTCGCTGCTCACCGTCATCGGCGTGATCGTGATGATGTTCGTCATCTCGCCGATCCTCGCGCTCGTGTCGCTCATCACCGTGCCGCTGACCCTCGTCATCACGGCGATGATCGCCAAGCGCTCGCAGCCGCTGTTCGCCGCGCAGTGGGCGCACACCGGCGAGCTCAACGGGCAGATCGAGGAGACCTTCACCGGCCACGCCCTGGTCAAGGTGTTCGGGCGGCAGCAGGAGGTCGCGCAGCGGTTCCGCGAGAAGAACGCGCAGCTGTTCGACGCGAGCTTCGGCGCCCAGTTCGTGAGCGGCATCATCATGCCCGCGATCATGTTCGTCGGAAACCTCGTCTACGTCGCCATCGCCGTCGTCGGCGGCCTGCTCGTCACGAGTGGAGCGATGACCATCGGCGGCGTGCAGGCGTTCATCCAGTACTCGCGGCAGTTCACGCAGCCGCTCAGCCAGCTCGGCTCCATGGCGAACCTGCTGCAGTCGGGGGTGGCGAGCGCCGAGCGCGTGTTCGAGCTGCTCGACGCCGACGAGCAGAGCGCTGACCCGCATCCGGCGGCCACGCCGCAGACCGCGACCGGGCGCCTGGTGTTCGACGAGGTGTCGTTCCGCTACGACCCCGAGGTGCCGCTCATCGACGGGCTGTCGCTCACCGCCGAGCCGGGCCAGACGATCGCGATCGTCGGGCCGACCGGCGCCGGCAAGACGACGCTCGTCAACCTGATCATGCGGTTCTACGAGCTCGACGGCGGCCGCATCACGCTCGACGGCGTCGACATCGCCACGATGACGCGCGACGACCTGCGCTCGCGCATGGGCATGGTGCTGCAGGACACGTGGCTGTTCGCGGGCACGATCCGCGACAACATCGCCTACGGCCGACCGGATGCGTCGCTCGACGACATCGTCGCCGCGGCCCGCGCCACCAGCGTCGACCGGTTCGTGGGCGCCCTGCCCGACGGCTACGACACCGTGCTCGACGACGACGGCTCGAACCTCAGCGCGGGCGAGAAGCAGCTGCTGACCATCGCGCGGGCGTTCCTCGCCCAGCCGAGCGTGCTCATCCTCGACGAGGCCACCAGCTCGGTCGACACCCGCACCGAGGTTCTCGTGCAGCACGCCATGACTGCGCTGCGCCGCGACCGCACGAGCTTCGTCATCGCCCACCGCCTGTCGACCATCCGCGACGCCGACCTGATCCTGGTGATGGAGGCCGGCCGCATCGTCGAGCAGGGCACGCACGAGCAGCTGCTCGCCGCCGGCGGCGCCTACGCGCGGCTGTACGAGGCGCAGTTCGCGTCGCCGATGGGCGACGCGTAGATCAGCACTCATGACGAAGGGGCAGGGCCGCGCGGCCCTGCCCCTTCGTGTGAACCCGGTCTACAGCAGGTTCGGGATCTTCTGCTCGGCCGCGATGTTCGCCCGACGGAACCAAATGGTCACGAACGTCGACACGATCACGATGAACAGCGAGTACAGCGCCGGCACGATCAGGATCAGCCCGACGTTGGGGTCATCCGCGAACGTCGCGAGCACGATCGCGATGGCGAGAGGGCCGTTCTGGATGCCCGTCTCGAGCCCGATCGTGCGCGCGTTGGCCGGGTGCAACCGGATCGCCCGCGCGATGCCGTAGGCGATGAAGATGCCGAACAGGCCGAGGCCGATCGCCACCAGGTAGGTCTGCCACGGCGTGGTCGTCAGCAGGTTCCAGTTGCGCGGCACCCAGGTGGCCATGAGGAAGAGGATGAAGAACACCCCGACCAGGCCGCCGAGCAGCTCCATGACAGCGCCGACGTTGGCGCTGTAGCGGCGCAGGATCATGCCGCCGATCACCGGCAGCAGCAGCATCAGCACGAGCGTCGCCACGATGTTGGTGAACGGGATCTCCAGCTGCGCTTCCTGCGTGAAGATGAACGAGCCGTAGATCGCAAGCGCGAGCGGGGTCATCAGGATCGCCCACAGTGTCGAGTTGGTCGTCATGATCACGCTCAGCGCGAGGTTGCCCTTCGAGAAGTACGTGAAGATGTTCGACGTCGTTCCGGCGGGCACCGCGCCCATCAGCAGGGCGCCGAAGGCGACGGGCACCGCATAGGCCGGGTCGAGCTGGAACAGGAAGAGCATGATCAGCCCGAACGCCAGCAGCGGCATGATGCCGAACTGGGTGAGGAAGCCGATGATGAGGCCCTGCGGGCGCTTGAGCGCGAGCTTGAAGTCGCGCGGCGTGAGGCCGGCGCCGAGGCCGAACATGATCACGAAGACCATGATCAGCAGCAGCGTCTGCTCGAAGTCGGTGACGACCTCGTCGGGGTTGACCTGGGCCTGCGTGGCGAGGCTCTGCGCGGAGACGATGAGCGACGAGATCACGACAGCTCCCTTCCCTGGGTCTCGATACTGGCGGTCGCGGACGTGACCGCCTCGGCCCGCAGCTCGCGGCGCAGGATCTTGCCGATCGGGCTCTTGGGCAGCTCCTCCACGAAGCGCACCGACTTCGGCACCTTGTACGCGGCGAGGGTCTCGCGGCAGTGGGCGATGACCGTGTTCTCGGTGAGCACGTCGGTGCTCGCGACGATGTACGCCCGCACCGCCTCACCCGTCTTGTTGTCGGGGATGCCCACCACGCCGACCTCGATAACGCCGGGCAGCGCGGCGATGCGCTCCTCGACCTCGTTCGGGTACACGTTGAAGCCGCTGACCAGGATCATGTCCTTCTTGCGGTCGACGATGGTGAAAAAGCCGTCGGCGTCCATCTCGGCGACGTCACCGGTGCGGAACCAGCCGTCGACGATGCTCGCCGCGGTGTCCTCCGGGCGGTTCCAGTAGCCCAGCATCACCTGCGGGCCCTTCGCCGCGATCTCGCCGGGAGTGCCGGGCGCGACCTCCTTGCCGTTCTCGTCGATGCAGCGCAGCTCGGTCGACGGCACCGGAATACCGATCGTGCCGTCCTTCGCGTTCGGGCCGAAGGGGTTGAAGCTCAGCACCGGCGAGGTCTCGGTGAGGCCGTAGCCCTCGACGATCGGGGTGCCCGTGACCGCGCGCCACTGCGCGGCGACCGACTCGTGCAGCGCCATGCCGCCCGCGGCCGAGGCGCGCAGGTGGCGGGGCGGGCTGTCGAGGAACCAGCGCTCGTTCAGCAGCGCGTTGAACAGCGTGTTGACGCCGGTCACCCAGGTGATCTTGTAGTTCTCGAACGCCCGCTTGAGGTTGCTCGGCGGCCGCGGAGACGGGATCAGGATGTTGCGCGCACCGAGGGTGTAGAACCCGAGCAGATTCACCGTGAAAGCGAAGATGTGGTACAGCGGCAGGGCCGTCATCGCCACCTCGACGCCGGGGCGCATGTAGCCGCCGCACATCTGGATCATCTGCAGGGTGTTCGACACCAGGTTGCCGTGCGACAGCATGGCGCCCTTCGAGACGCCGGTCGTGCCGCCGGTGTACTGCAGGGCGGCGACGGTGTCGTGCCCGATGCCGGCGAGGTAGCCGGGGAGGGCATCCGTCGACTTCTTCGCGCGCCCGGCGGCAAGCGCCGCCTGGAAGGCGGTGTGCGGCACCGTGACCGTCGGCAGGGTGCGGCTCCAGACCTTCTGCACCATGCGGATGATGCCGGCGACGACCGGCGGGAAGAACTCGCTGATCTTGACCGTCACCACCGTCTCGATGCTGGTCCTGGGCAGCACCTCGGGCAGCCGGTCGGCGAACATGTCGATGACGACGAGCGCCGTCGCGCCCGAGTCGGTGAACTGGTGCACCATCTCGGTCGGCGTGTAGAGCGGGTTGGTGTTGACCAGCACGCAGCCGGCCTTGAGCACACCGAAGGCGACCACCGGGTAGGCGAGGCAGTTCGGCATCTGCACGGCGACGCGATCGCCCTGCGCCAGGCCGACGACCTCGCGCAGGTAGGCCGCGAAGTCGTCCGACAGCGCGTCGACCTGCGCGTAGGTGAGCGAGCCGTTCATGCCGTTGGGCATGCACTGCGTGAACGCGATGGTGCTCGCGTAGTCGCGAGCGGATGCGCGAACCAGGTCGGGCAGATGGGAGAAGGTCACCTCCCCCAGGTCAGGCGCGACATCGTCGGCATAGTGGGGGAGCCATGGGCGTTGGGCCATCGTTGATCTTTCGCCGAAGGGGGCACCGCCGGCGGGAGCACCGACGATGGTGAAACGCATTTCATGATATCCCGCGTCACCCATTCGGCACGGAGGTCTGTCGAACCCCTCCAAAGGGACTGGTGACGGCAGCGCCGTCAGAGGGCGTTCTGCAGCACCGCGATGATGTTGCCGGCCGGGTCGGTGCACCAGGCGATGTCGGGGCCCTGCCCGGCCTCGATGCCGCGCACGATTCCGCGATCATCGTGCGCGAAGCCCGGGTAGCGCGTGAACGCGACGCCGCGGGCCGTGAGCTCGTCGACGGCGGCGTCGATGTCGGCCACCTCGAGGTTCAGCACGGTGTAGGTCGCCGGCACGTGGTCGGGCTTCGGGTAGATGAGCACCCAGCCGCCGCCGGGGAGGTCGAGCGAGAGCTGCCCCATGCCCTCCACGGTCACCTCGAGCCCGAGCGTCTCGCGGTAGAAGCGGTGGGCCGCCTCGATGTCGGGCACCGCGAAGCCAGCGAAGGCGAAGGTGTACTCGGGCATGGCCCGCACGCTACTCCGGTGCGGGCCCGTCGTCGAGGGTTCGGTCGAGGGCTTCCGTCAGCTCGGCGGCCGTGAGCTGCCGCGGCTGCTCCTCGATGATGCGCGGGGCGGGGATCACCTTCGACTCGTCGAGATTCTCGAGCCGGCGGGCAGTGACGAGCACCCGGGTCTCGAGCGAGCTCGCGAACTGGTTGTAGGCCTTGACGCTGCGCTCGATCGCCCCGCCGAGCGCGTCGGCGTGCTCGGCGAGCTTCGCGACCCGCGCGTAGAGCTCTTTCGAGAGGTCGAATAGCTGCTTCGCCTCGTCCGTCAGCACCTCCTGCTGCCAGGTGAAAGCCACCGTCTTGAGCACCGCCCACAGGCTCACCGGGCTCGCGAGCGCGATGCGCTTGCTGAACGCGTACTCGAGGAGCATCGGATCCTTTTCGAGCGCGGCCGCGAGCAGCGGCTCGTTCGGGATGAACGCGATCGTGAACTCGGGGCTCGCATCCAGGCCCGTGAAGTAGTTCTTCGCCGACAGCTGGTCGACGTGCGCCTTGACGCGCTTCGCGTGCTCGGCGAGCAGGCCCGCCTTGCGCGCCTGCTCGGCCGGATCGGCTGTCGCGGGGATCGCGCTGGCCTCGATGTAGCTGTTGTAGGGCACCTTCGCGTCGACCGCGATCGCCTTGCCGCCCGGCAGCGTCAGAACCATGTCGGGGCGGCGCGCGCTGCCGTCGGCGTCGATCGACTGCTGGGTGAGGAAGTCGACGCGGTTGATGAGGCCCGCCGACTCGACGAGCGATCGCAGCTGCGTCTCGCCCCACACACCCCGGGTCGCATTGTTGCTGAGCGCGCTGGCGAGCTGCTCGGCCGTCGCGCGCAGGCGATCCTCCGCCTCGGTGGCCGCGCGCAGCTGCTGGCTCAGCTCGCCGTGCTGGCGGCTACGCTGCTGCTCCAGCTCATCGACCTTCTGCTGCATGGCGCGCAGGGTCTGGGCGACGGGCGCTAGCGCCTCGAGCACGCGACCCTCCTGCTTCTCGCGCGACTCGCGCTCCGCATCCCGCTGCCGGGCGAGGGCGAGCTGCTCGTCGAGGGCCATCGCGCGAGCCTCGGCCTGCGCGACCCGCACCTCGGCGGCGGTCAGCAGCGGCAGGGTGGTTTCCCCCTCTGCCCCGTTCGGGTCG
>JAIWOM010000086.1 GCA_020216895.1 Microcella sp. | reverse complement strand
AGGTACCGCGTCGTCAGCGCGCGGGCCGCGGCGCACCGGGCGAGGAGCACGCGGGTCAAGCGTTCCACGTGCGGCTCACGGGCGACGGCGCACGCTTCGGCGGCGTCGGCGGCCAGCGCGACGGGGTCGAGGGCGGCACAGCGATCAGCGTGATGGAGCGCGGGATCCCGCAGCCCCGGCGGCGGAAAGCCGTGGGCGAGGATGCGCGGGTCGGGCGGCACGAGGCCGCGCTGCTCCAGCTCGGCGGGGTGCCCGATCAGCGCCTCGTCGGCGTCGATCGCGAAGGCGGTGGAGCCCCCGGCCGGGTCAGCGACGAGGAGCAGGTTGCCGCCGTGGCGGGCCTCGTTGCAGACCACGGCGTCCAGCGTGAGGATCGCGGCCGCTGCATCGGCGTTGCGGAGCTGCCCGGCGCTCGCCGCCGACCAGTGCTTCGCATGCGGGACCCAGGCCGAGAGCCAGGCGCGCTCCCCGTCAGCGTCGCAGAACGCGGCCTCGGGGACCGGGACGCCGAGCCGACGCGCCAGCAACCAGGTGATCGCCTCAGCGAGCAGCGCCTCGCAGCCCATATCGGCCTCCCGCTTCGCGACCCAGCGGCGACCGGTCGCGTCGAGCGCGTAGACCGCCTCGTTGGTGTGCGGGACCGGCACCCGCCCGAGGCGCAGGATGGCGGAGATGCGAGGGATCACGGCGTTGCCCCGGTGAGGAAGGGCGAGGTTGGCTCGGCCGCCAACAGGGGCGCGTCGGCCTCGGCGGGCACCAGGCGGCCCTCGAAGGCGCGCTTGAGCACCGCCCGCCGCAGCCGGGCGCAGCGCGCGAGGTTGGCGTCGAGCGTGGCGTCGAGGGCGTCGAGGACAGAGAGGCGGCGGTCGACCTCGGCGACGATGCGGTGCTGCTCGGCGAGGGGGGGGAGGGGCAGCGGGAAAGGAACGAGGTTCTGCCCTGTTAGATGTTTGATGGTTGACCCGGTGAAGCGCTCCGCCAGGCGACCCGAGTGGGCGGACTCGCGCAAGGCAATCACGAAGAACGGAGAGGAGATTGCCATGATCGGCCGAAGGCGATGACAAGCCTTCTGAATCACGAAGGACTCGTTTGGTGAGGTCCAAACGGCAGCCCGCCCAGGCTCACCGCCTTCGCACACCACGATGTCGCCCTGAGCGACGGACACTCGTTCCAGTTCGTGCTCCTCAACGCGCATCATCTTGGTGTCCGACAGGTCGAAGCCGAACCACCGAACGTTCGCATTGCGAAGGTATGGCCGAAGGGTTCCGGTGTTCTTTGCATTATCCAGCATCTTGCCGAGGCTTTGGTTGAACAATTGCTCCACACTCGCCCAGCACCACCCCTCCGGCAGCCCCGGCAAGCCCTCCGTCTCCGGCTTCACCGGCTCCCTGTACCTCCCCCTTGGCGCCTTTGCGTCTTTGCGCGAGCCCCAAGCCTCCCTCCGCTCAGCGAGGATGCGGTCCAGGAGCACCGCCGCCGGCTCGTAGTCGCGGCCCTCGGCGCGGGCGAGCGCGGCCTCGGTGGGCACCAGCCGGCCCTCGACGGCGGCCTTGAGCACGCTCGCGCGGGCGCGCTTCACGTTGGCCCTGGCGCGGGTCAGCGATGCGACGGCGGCGTCGAGGCGGGAGAAGTGCGTCTCGATGGCGGCGACAATGCGGTGTTGTTCGGCCACCGGGGGATGGGGCACATCCAGCGCCGCCAGCTTAACGCCGGGGAGGTGCTGGATGGTTGTACCGCTGAACTGCTTCGCCAGCCTCCCGGAGCCAGCGAGGTGCCGAAGCCAGTACGCCAGGAACGTCGCGGCGAGGTCGGGACCGCACCGTACCCGGTGAAGGGCCTTCTGGATGAACATCGGGCTGGTCTGGTTCCAGACAGCGCATCGACCCGGCTCGCCGCCCTCGCACACGACGAGATCACCCTTCCTGACAGAGTACCGCTCAAGCTCGTCAGCCTCGAAAGGCATCTCCTCAACATCGTGTAGGTCGAAGGTCCCCCATCGGACGTTGATGTTGCGCAGGTAAGGACGCGGGGTTCCCCGGTTCTTCTGCTTGTCGAGCATCTTGCCGAGGCAGGAGTCGGCCAGTTGGTCGAGTCTGGACACGGGCCACCTCACGCCACCAACTCCCGGTTCAACTCCTCCACGATCCCCTCCAGCTCCTCGCCGAACAGGCTCCAGACCTTCCCGAGCCCGCCGCGCTCGGCGAACGGCGTCTCGTCGAAGTCCTCCATCCGCACCTCCAGGTCCACGACGATGCGGTCCCGGATCAGCCGCAGCCAGCCCACCTGCTCCTCGGTGAAGGCCCGCCCCCGGTTGTGCTGCTGCGCCAGCCAGCCCTCGAAGCGCGCCGCCGCCACCTCCGCGTAGCTCACCAGCTCGTCATCGACCCCCATCGCGTGCCGGGCGAGGCTGATGAGATCCGTCAGCAACCGCCCCCGCGAGGCCCCGCGCACCCGGTCCTTCTCGACGCGCTCGTAGGCCGCCCAGAGCGCCTCGCCGGTCCACTGGCGCGGCGGGCGCTGGATGGCCGCGACCAGCTCCATCAACTGCTTGCGCGTGAGCCGCTGGGCGTAGGGCCGGTCGTAGAGCACCATCAGCGCGTCGATCTCGTCCTTGTGCTCCTTGCAGAAGGCCTCGAACTCCCCGATCAGCGCGCGCTCGGCGCCGAGGGCGCCCGGAGAGGCGGCCGCGTCGTGGTCGGGCGTGAGATCGGCGCGCGGGCCGCTGCGGGTCACCTCGTCGAGCGTCACCACGTCCAGGGTGATCTCCTGGGCCTTGCGGACCTCCAGCAGCGCCGCGCAGAGCTTGGGGTCGTAGGCGATGGGGGCGGCGGCCTCTTCGCGGAGCACGGCCTGGGCCGCCTGCACCTGCGCTTCGGTCAGCTCGGCCCCCTCGGGCAGCCCGGCGAGCTGCCGTGCCCGCGCGTCCTCGACATCGGGGTCCAGCCGGTCGAGGATCCGGGCGACCAACTCGCGCAGGGGCACCCCGCCGCTCGCGGCCTCGAACTGCTCCTTCTGGGCGGGCGAGAGGCGGCGGTCCATGCGGTCGAGGCGGGCGGCCAGGGTCGCGAGCACGTCCTCGTCGCGGTTGCCGGCGCGCACCAGCTCCAAGAGCTTCGGGAAGCCGATGCCGCGCTCGCGGTCCAGCGGCGGGTCGGCCTTCTGCTCCTCCATCACGCCCACGCAGTCCACGACGACGAAGTGCGTCTTCTGCTTCGCGTCGGGCGTGACGGCCTGGAAGTCGGCGTCGGGGATGACGCGCACGCCGCGCCCCTTCATCTGCTCGAAGAGGCCGCGCGACTTGACCGAGCGCAGGAAGACCACGCACTCCAGCGGCTTGATGTCGGTGCCGGTGGCGATCATGTCCACGGTGACGGCGACGCGCGGGTGGTAGCTGTTGCGGAAGGCCTGGATCAGCTCCTCGGGCTTGTGCGAGGCGCTCTTGCGCCGGCCGTCGCCCAGCTCGCGCTCGGGCTTGTAGGTCACCTTGACCGCGGCCTCGTTGGACAGCGGCCACTCCTCGCGGAGGATGCGGAGGATGTCCTCGGCGTGGTCGTCGGACTTGGCGAAGATGAGCGTCTTGGGGATCTCGGTGCGGCCGGGGAAGATGTCAGTGAACATCCTGGCTCGAAGCTCGCGGATCACCGTGCGGATCTGGTCGGGCACGACGACGCTGCGGTCGATCTGGCCGGGGGCGTAGGTCAGGTCCTCGTCGAGCGCCTCCCAGCGCACCTCGCGCGTGGCCCGGTCGCGCTTGCCGACCACGGTGTCGGGCTCGGCGACGACCATCGCGCCGCCCTCGGTGACACGGGTGCGGATCTCGTAGACCTGGAAGGGCACGTTCACGCGGTCGCGCACGGCGTGGGTGTGGGTGTACTCGCTGACGAGGTTCTTGTGGAAGAAGGCGTAGGTGTGCTTCGCGGGGGTGGCCGTCAGGCCGATGAGGCTGGCGTCGAAGTACTCGAGCACCTGCCGCCACAGCGCGTAGATCGAGCGGTGGCACTCGTCGACCACCACCACGTCAAAGAACTCGGGCGGGAGCAGCGGGTTGTAGGCGACCGGCGGCGGCTCGCGGACCAGGGCCGAGCCGCTGCCGGAGAAGGCCGAGCCCTCCTCCAGCGCGTCGTCGAAGGACTCCTCGCCCTGGAGGATGGAGTAGAGGCGCTGGATGGTCGTGATGACGACCTTGTTGACCGGATCGATCTTGTTGTGGGTGAGGTTCGTGACGTTGTACAGTTCGGTGAACCGCCGGCCGTCGTCGGGCGTGGTGTAGGCCTGGAACTCCTTGAGCGCCTGGCGGCCGAGGTTGCCGCGGTCCACCAGGAAGAGCACCCGCCGGGCGCCGCCCTCCTTGACGAGCCGGTAGACCGCCGAGATCGCGGTGAAGGTCTTGCCCGCCCCGGTCGCCATCTGGACGAGTGCGCGGGGCCGGCCGTCGCGGACGCTGGCTTCGAGGTTCTGCACGGCGCGGACCTGCGCCGGCCACATGCCCGCGGTGTTCAGCGCCGGGGCGAGGCGCATCCGGCCCTTCAGCGTCGGGGCGACGGGCGCACCGGGCCTGCCCTGGCGGCGGTCCAGCTCGGCGTCGAGCCACTCGCGCAGGGCCTCGGGACGATGAAAGGAGAACACCCGCCGCGCGCGGGGCTCCGGGTCGAGCCCGTTCGTGAACCAGGTCTCGACCCCGGTGCTCTCGTAGAGGAAGGGCAGCGGGCGGACAGGCACCTGCAGGGGCCGGGGGGCCCGGGCGGCGTAGTCGCGGGTCTGCGCCTCGACGCTGGACAGCGTGACGCCGGGCTTCTTCGCCTCGACGACGCCGACGAGCCGGTTGCCGAGGAAGAGCAGGTAGTCGGCGGGGCCGGCGCTGGTCTGGAACTCGCGGATGGCGACGCCGGGCGCGGCGGACAGGTTCATCGCGGCGCGATCCTGCACCTCCCAGCCCGCCGCGCGGAGCATCGCGTCGATCTGGCGTCGGGCCGCGGCCTCGTCCGCCGCCAGCGCCGGCTCCGGGGGCCCCCGGACCTTCACCCCTTGCCCCGCCGGGGCAGGATCCCCATCGTCTTGGCGATGATGCCGAGCATCACCTCGTCGGCGCCGGCCCCGATGCTGATGAGCCGGCCGTCGCGATAGAAGCGCGCGACGGGGCTCTCCCACATGAAGCCCATGCCGCCCCAGTATTGAAGGCAGGCGTCGGCCACCTCGCGGGCCAGGCGGCCGGCCTTGAGCTTGGCCATGCTGGCGAGCTTGATGACCTCTTCGCTGGCCATCAGGGCGCCCCCAGCCTTCTCGGCGACGTACAGCTCGGTCGCCCGGTAGACCAGGGCGCGCAGGGCCTCGACCTCGGTCTGCAGCTCGGCCAGGCGGAAGTGGACGACCTGGTTGTGCAGGACCGGCTGGCCGAAGACCATGCGCTGGCCGGTGTACTCGATGGTGTCCTGGATGCACAGCTCCAGCGCCTGGATGACGTTGGCCGCGCCCCACAGCCGCTCCTCCTGGAACTGGGCCATCTGCATCATGAAGCCGAAGCCCTCGCCGCCGATCAGGTGCCGCTGCGGGACGCGCACCTCGTCGAGGAAGATCTGGGCCGTGTCGCTGCTCCACATGCCGAGCTTGTGCAGCTTCGTGCTGCGCTCGACCCCGCGGACGTCCATCGGCACGATGATGAGGGACTTGTTCTGGTGGGGCTTGCCCTCGCTGGTGTTGCAGAGGCAGCACATCCAGTCGGCCTGGGTGCCGTTGGTGATCCACATCTTGTGGCCGGAGATGACCCAGTCTCCGCCGTCCTTGCGGGCGGTGGTCTTGATGCCGGCCACGTCGCTGCCCGCGCCGGTCTCGCTGACCCCCAGGCAGCCGACGCGCTCGCCGCGGATGGAGGGGGCCAGGAACTCCGCCTTCAGCTCGTCGCTGCCGAACGCCGCCAGCGCGGGCGTGCACATGTCGGACTGCACGCCGATGGCCATCGCCACCGCCGGGCAGCGAACCCGGCCCAGCTCCTCGGCGACGACCACGCTGTAGCTGTAGTCCAGGCCCAGGCCGCCCCAGCGCTCCTCGCGGTGGACGCCGAGCAGGCCGCGGGCGCCGAGCTTGCGGAACAGCTCGTGGGCCGGGAAGATCTGCGCGGCCTCCCACTCTTCGGCGTGGGGGTTGATGTCCTGCTCGACCGCCTCGCGGACGACGCGGCGGATCTCCTGGTGCAGCTCGGTGAATTGCATGGCGGGCTCCTCGTCGATCCGACCTATTCCGGCGGGCGGCCGCTCGCCCCGGCGGGTAGAATCCTCCTCTTCCCGCGAGGCGAACGTGACCTTCCTCCTCCTCCTCCTCCTCGGCTGCAAGGGCGGCAAGGACGACACATCCGCGGATGGCGGCACCTCCGACGGCGGCGGCGGCACGACGGATGGCGGCGGCGGCCCGAC
>JAIWOM010000085.1 GCA_020216895.1 Microcella sp. | reverse complement strand
TCGAGGCCGCCCTCGCGGCGGAAGCCGCCGACCGATCCTTCGCGGCGGTCGCCGTCGAGCCGACCGCGATCACCGACGTGCGGCGGCTCGAGCTGCTCGCCGCCCTGTCGCAAGGCTGGGGCGACCGGTCGGTCGACGCGCTCACCGCGTTCGTGGACGCCTCCGCGCGGCTGCGCTCGGGCATCCGGGTCGCCGAGAGCAGCGCGATCACGCTCCTGGCCGACCGCGCCTCGCTGCCGGTGACCGTGCAGAACGATCTCGACGTCCCCGTCCGGGTGTACGTGCGGGTCGAGCCCGACACCACGCAGCTGCGGGTGCTCGATCCGCGCGTCGAGGTGCTCGTCGAGCCGCGGTCGCAGACACGGGCCGTGGTGCCGGTGGAGTCGCTCACCAACGGGCGGGTCGACATCACCGTGACCGTGCAGGACGGCTCCGGCACGCGGATCAGCGAGCCGACGCGGGTATCCCTGAACCTGCTCGCCGGGTGGGAGACCGCCGGCACGATCACCGTCGGCGCCGCCGTCGTGCTGCTGCTCGTCGTCGGGATCAGCCGGGACATCCGCAAGCGCCGCCGGCAGAGCACGGCGGAGACGAGCGCGGGCGAGGCGAATGGGACGGACCGATGAGCGAGGGCGGCAGCATCGGGCGGGCGAGCGTCGTCCTCGCCTCCGGGACCGTGGTGTCGCGCATCCTGGGATTCATCTCGGCGGTGCTGCTGACGTCGACCATCGGCGCCCTCGGCGCGGGCGCCAACGCCTTCGCGCTCGCGAACTCGCTGCCCAACGCGATCTACGCGGTCGTCGCCGGCGGCATCCTCAGCGCGGTGCTGGTTCCGCAGATCGTGCGCGCGAGCGTCAACGACGACGGCGGGCAGCTGTTCATCAACCGGCTCGTCACGATCGGCGTCGTCGTCTTCCTCATCGCCGGTGCCCTGGCGACCCTCGCCGCCCCGCTGCTCGTCGACCTGTACACGGCAGCCGACGAGACCGGGCAGCGGGGCTTCTCGCCCGCCGAGATCGAGCTCGCGATCGCGTTCGCCTACTGGTGCATGCCGCAGGTGCTGTTCTACGCGCTGTACACGCTGTTCGGCGAGGTGCTCAACGCCCGCCGGGTGTTCGGTCCGTTCACGTGGGCGCCGGCGATCAACAACATCGTCGCCATCGCCGGCCTGATCGCGTTCCGGCTAATGTTCGACGCCGATACGGCCGTTGCCGAGGCCTGGAGCCCGGAGATGGTCGCCGTGCTCGGCGGCTCGGCGACGCTGGGTGTCGCCGCGCAAGCCTTCGTGCTCGTCCTGTTCTGGCGGCGTGCGGGGCTGCGGTACCGGCCGGACTTCCGCTGGCGCGGGGCCGGCCTGCGGGCGACCGGTCGCGCGGCGGGCTGGGTGTTCGCGATGATCCTCGTGATGCAGGTCGGCGGGCTCGTGCAGACCTACGTCGCCTCGATCGCCGCCACGGAGGACACCGCGTCGCTCATGGTGATGCGCACCGCCTGGCTGCTGTTCATGCTGCCCCACTCGGTGATCGTCGTCTCGCTCGTCACCGCGTACCTCACCCAGATGAGCACCCACGCGCGGGACGGCGACACGGCGGCCGTGCGTGCCGATACCGAGACCTCGATCCGCATCACGGCCCTCTTCATGACGCTTGCCACCGCCGGACTCATCGCCGTGGCGGTGCCGTTCGGGCGCATCTTCGATGCCGCCGCGGTCGACCCCATCGCGATCGTGCTCGTGTGCTTCGTCATCGGGCTCGCGCCGTTCAGCGTGTACTTCGTGATGATGCGGGTGTTCTACGCTCTGGACGACACCCGCACGGTGTTCTGGCTGCAGGTGGCGTACACGATCTTCTTCGTCATCGGGGCGCTCGCGGCATCGCTGCTGCCGACCGCGTGGATCGTCCCGGCGATCGCCCTCGTCACCTCCGCCGGCTCGTTCTTCCAGATGATCCTCGGAGGCATCGCCCTGCGGCGGCGTCTCGGCGGGCTCGACGCCCGCGGCATCGCGGTGCAGGTCGGCATCGCGCTGCTGGCCGGCGCGGCGGCCCTCGCGGTCGGCCTCGGGGTGGCCGCCGGCCTCGGCGCCTTCACGGCGGGGGGATTCGCGCGCGACACCATCGTGACCGCCGGCATCAGCATCCTGCTCATCGGGCTTCCCCTGGTCGCCGTGTTCGTCGGCGTGCTGTGGCTCACCCGGTCGCCCGAGCTCACGCGGGCGCTCGAGCTTCTCGGCCGGTTCCGCCGCCGTTAACCGGGGTGGAATACCCGCCGCCTATGCTGGGTTGGCCCTAGCGTCGGGAAACCGACCCCGTGCGACGCGGATGAGCGCGTCGACAGACCGAGGAGCATCATGCGCCACGTCATCATCATCGGCTCCGGCCCGGCCGGGTACACGGCCGCCATCTACGCCGCACGCGCCAACCTGGCGCCGCTCGTCATCGCGAGCTCGGTCGAGTTCGGCGGCGAGCTCATGAAGACGACCGAGGTCGAGAACTTCCCCGGGTTCCCCGAGGGGATCATGGGCCCCGACCTCATGACCCGCATGCAGCAGCAGGCCGAGCGGTTCGGCGCCGAGATCATCTACGACGATGTCGTCGCGCTCGAGCTCGACGGCCCGGTCAAGGCCGTCACCCTCGGCAACGGCGACCGCCACGAGGCGCACGCGATCATCTACGCGACCGGGTCGGCGTACCGCAAGCTCGGCCTGCCCGATGAGGAGCGCCTGAGCGGCTACGGCGTCTCGTGGTGCGCCACGTGCGACGGCGCCTTCTTCCGCCAGAAGACGGTCGCCGTCATCGGCGGCGGCGACTCGGCCATGGAGGAGGCGACCTTCCTCACCCGCTTCGCCGACACGGTCTACATCGTGCACCGCAGCGAGAGCTTCCGGGCCTCCGCCGCCATGCTCGACCGCGCCCGCGCCGACGAGAAGATCGAGTTCATCATGAACGCGCGCGTGGAGCACATCTACGGCGCCGAGCTCGTGACCGGCATCGGCATCGTCGACACCGTCACGGGCGAGGAGCGCACGCTCGACGTCCAGGGCGTGTTCGTCGCCATCGGCGCAGACCCGCGCACCCACCTGGTGCACGGCGTGCTCGAGCTCACCGAGCAGGGCACCATCGCCGTGGATGGCCGCTCCTCGCGCACGAGCGTGCCGGGCGTCTTCGCCGCGGGCGACGTGGTCGACCCGACCTACAAGCAGGCGATCACCGCCGCCGGCAGCGGCACCGTCGCCGCGCTCGACGCCCAGCACTACCTCGAGACCATCGCCGACTCGGCCCGCGCCAGCAGCGCGACCGTCTGACCCACCGACCATCCACACACGAGGAGAACCCATGAGCACGCGCGACGTCACCGACGCCACCTTCGAGGCTGAGGTCCTGAAGAACGAGAAGACGATCATGGTCGACTTCTGGGCCGAGTGGTGCGGCCCGTGCCGTGCCGTCTCGCCGATCCTCGACGCGATCGCGGCCGAGCACCCCGACAAGCTCGAGATCGTCAAGCTCAACGTCGATGACAACCCCGAGACCGCGATGAAGTACCAGATCACCTCGATCCCCGCGATGAAGGTGTTCCGCGGCGGCGAGGTCGTCAAGACCGTCATCGGCGCGAAGCCCAAGCCGGCCCTCGAGGCCGACCTCGCCGAGTTCCTGGCCTGAGACCGCGTATTCTGAGTGCCACTGCCGACTGAGGCAGCGGCACAAGACCCTTGTGCCGACGAGCGAGCGCAGGCGGCGGCATGACGATCTCCTCCGAGGGAACGACCCTCGACCCCTGGTACGAGCAGTACGCCTCGCGCACGGCGGGGCTGAGCGCCTCGGAGGTGCGCGCCCTGTTCGCCGTGGCCTCGCGGCCGGAGGTGGTCTCGCTCGCCGGCGGAATGCCCGCCGTCTCGGCGCTGCCCCTGCCGGTCATCGCCGCCTCGATGGAGCGCGTCATGAGCGAGCGCGGTCCCGCCGCGCTGCAGTACGGCTCCGGACAGGGAACCCCCGAGCTCCGCGAGCAGATCCTCGAGGTCATGGCGCTGGAGGGCATCCGGGCCGGCGTCGATGACGTCGTCGTGACCACCGGGTCGCAGCAGGCGCTCGACCTCGTCGCCAAGCTCTTCCTCGACCCCGGTGACGTCGTGCTGGCCGAATCCCCATCGTACGTCGGGGCGATGGGCATCTTCCGGTCGTACCAGGCCGAGGTGGCGCACATCCCCATGGATGCCGACGGGATGATCCCGACCGCTCTCAGCGAGCGCATCGCGAGCCTCCGGGCGGCCGGACGCAGCATCAAGATGCTCTACCTGATCCCCAACTTCCAGAACCCCGCGGGGGTGACGCTCTCGAGCGAGCGCCGCCTCGCCATCATCGACATCGCGCGGTCGGAGGGCATCCTCATCATCGAGGACAACCCGTACGGTCTGCTGTGGTTCGACCGGCCGGCCCCCGCCGCGATGCGCAGCGTCGAGGACGACGGCATCGTGTACCTGGGGTCGTTCTCCAAGACGCTCGCCCCCGGATTCCGCGTCGGATGGGCGCTGGCGCCGCACGGAATCCGAGAGAAGCTCGTTCTTGCCGCGGAGGCCTCGATCCTCAGCCCGAGCTCGCTGAACCAGATGATCATCAGCGACTACCTCGCGCACGCCGACTGGAAGGGCCAGATCGACGTCTTCCGCGGCCTGTACCGCGAGCGGCGGGATGCGATGCTCGAGGCCCTCGAGCAGCACCTCCCCGACCTCACGTGGGAGGTGCCGAACGGCGGCTTCTACGTCTGGGTCGGCCTGACCGAGGGGCTCGACTCGAAGGCGATGCTGCCCCGCGCCGTGAAGGAGCTCGTCGCCTACACACCGGGCACCGGCTTCTACGCCGACGGCCAGGGCCGGCAGCACCTGCGCCTCGCGTTCTGCTACCCGCAGCCGGCCGAGATCCGGGAGGGCATCCGCCGCCTCGCCACGGTCGTGCGCGGCGAGCAGGAACTCCTGGAGACCTTCTCGGCCACCGGGCCGATCCCGGCGGTCGCCTACGACCCGCACGTCGCCGCACCGCCGCCCAACATCGGCTGACCCGACCCCGAGGAACCCGTGCCCACCACACCCCCTCCGCTCGCATCGCGCGTCGCCGTGCTCGCCGGCGGCATCTCCCACGAGCGCGACATCTCGCTGAAGTCGGGCCGACGGGTGGCCGACGGCCTCGCCGCCCACGGCGTCGAGGTGCGGCTGCTCGACCCCGACGCCGCCCTGCTACCCGCCCTCCTCGCCGATCGGCCCGACGTCGTCTGGCCGACGCTGCACGGGGCGAGCGGGGAGGACGGCGCGCTGCGGAGCCTGCTGGAGTTCCTGGGGGTGCCCTACGTCGGCTCGACCGCCGGAGCGACCCGGCTGGCCTGGGACAAGCCCCGCGCGAAAACCATCGTCGAGCGGGCAGGCGTGCCCACGCCGCACTCGATCGCGCTCACCCGCGACGCGTTCCGCGAGCTGGGGGCGGAGAGCGTGCTCAGCGTGGTGCGGGGCGAGCTGCCGCCGCCCGTGGCCGTGAAGCCGGCGCAGGGCGGCTCAGCGCAGGGCGTGACGCTGGTCGACTCGGATGACGAGCTCCGGCGCGCCATGGTGCTGGCCTTCACCTACTGCGACGTGGCGCTCATCGAGCAGCGCATCACCGGCACCGAGGTGGCCATCGGCATCATCGACACGGGAGACGGCCCGCGGGCGCTGCCCGCCGTCGAGATCGAACCGCTCTCGGGCGTGTACGGCTTCGAAGCGCGGTACAACGCGGGGGAGACGCGGTTCTACGCTCCGGCCCGCGTGGCGGCGGATGTCGCCGCCCGGGCGACCGAGGTGGCCCTCGCGGCGCACGACGCCCTCGGGCTCCGGCACATCAGCCGCATCGACCTCATCATCGACGGCGCAGGAACCCCGTGGTTCCTGGAGGCGAGCGTCATGCCCGGGCTCACCGAGACCTCGACCTTCGCCCTTGCGCTCGAGGCGGCCGGCTACGACGTCGGGTGGGTGTACGCCGAGCTGGCCCAGACGGCCGTGCGGGACGCCGCGCGCTGACGCGCCGGCGACGGGGCGACGGGCGCGGGTCAGCGGAAGCCGTCGACCCCGAGCTCGCCGAGGATCCGGTTCAGGTCGCCCACCGTGGCGAAGTCGATCACGATCGACCCCTTCTTCTGCCCCAGGTTGATGGTGACGCGGGTGTCGAGCCGGTCGCCGAGGCGCTCGGCGATCTCGTTCAACTGACCCTGCCGGGAACCCGCCGACGGCTTCGTGGTCTTCGCCCTGGTCGTCGTGCCAGCGAGCTGCGCCGCGGCCGCCTCGGCCTGCCGCACCGAGAGCTCCTCATTGACGATCTTGTCGGCGAGCTTGAGCATCGCGGCCGCCGACCCGGCGGCGAGCACGGCACGGGCGTGGCCCGCGGTCAGCACGCC
>JAIWOM010000084.1 GCA_020216895.1 Microcella sp. | reverse complement strand
GGACGAACCCCGGCAGGGTCACCTCGGCGCTGCGCAGCCCGCCGCCCGCCTCGTCGGCCGCTTCGAGCACCAGCACCCGCAGGCCCGCCTCGGCGAGCCGCACCGCCGCGACCAGTCCGTTCGGTCCGGCGCCGACGACGACCGCGTCGACCTCGGGGGTGCGGGATGCGCGCATGGTGTTGATGATGCCCCACAACCCTGCACGCGACCGGGTGGCTCTGGGCCAGACTGGGCGGATGGCCACCGCACCCCGCCCCGCCGAAATGCACCCCGCCGACACGCACGACACGATCCGGGTGCGCGGGGCGCGCGAGAACAACCTGCGCGACGTGAGCGTCGACATCCCCAAGCGGCGTCTGACCGTGTTCACCGGGGTCAGCGGCTCGGGCAAGTCGAGCCTCGTCTTCTCGACCATCGCCGCCGAGTCGCAGCGCATGATCAACGAGACCTACAGCGCCTTCGTGCAGAACTTCATGCCGAGCCTCGCCCGCCCCGACGTCGATGTGCTTGAGGGGCTGACGACGGCGATCATCGTCGACCAGGAGCGCATGGGGGCGAACTCCCGCTCGACCGTCGGCACGGCCACCGACGCCAACGCGATGCTCCGGGTGCTGTTCAGCCGGCTCGGCGACCCGTACATCGGACCGCCCAACGCGTTCTCCTTCAACGTGCCGACCACGAAGGTCAGCGGCGAGCGCGAGAGCGCCACCGGCGAGCGCACCGTCATCGAGAACGAGGTCTACCTCGGCGGCATGTGCCCGCGGTGCGAGGGCATGGGCAGCGTCAGCGATGTCGACCTCGCCCAGCTGGTCGACGACTCCAAGAGCCTCAGCGAGGGGGCCATCACGGTGCCCGGCTACACGCCCGACGGCTGGATGGTGCGCATCTTCACCGAGTCGGGCATCGTCGCCGCCGACGTGCCGGTGCGCGACTTCAGCCCCGAGATGCGCCACGACTTCCTCTACAAGGAGCCGACCAAGGTCAAGGTCTCAGGGCTCAACATGACGTACGAGGGGCTCGTGCCCCGCATCCAGAAATCGATGCTCAGCAAGGATGTCGAGGCGATGCAGCCGCACATCCGCGCCTTCGTCGAGCGTGCCGTCACCTTCACCGCCTGCCCCGACTGCGGCGGTACGCGGCTCGCCGAGCCCGCCCGCCGCTCCCGCATCGCCGGCGTCAGCATCGCCGAGGCCTGCGCCATGCAGATCAGCGACCTCGCCGCGTGGGTCGCCGCGATCGACGCGCCCGGGGTCGGCCCGCTCGTCGAGACGCTGCGCCGCACCCTCGACTCGTTCGTCGAGATCGGCCTCGGCTACCTCAGCCTCGACCGACCGGCCGGCACGCTCTCGGGCGGCGAGGCGCAGCGCACCAAGATGATCCGGCACCTCGGCTCGTCGCTCACCGACATCACCTACGTCTTCGACGAGCCCACCGTCGGGCTGCACCCGCACGACATCCAGCGCATGAACGAGCTGCTGCTGCGCCTGCGCGACCAGGGCAACACCGTGCTCGTCGTCGAGCACAAGCCCGAGGCGATCGCGATCGCCGACCACGTCGTCGACCTCGGCCCCGGCGCGGGGTCGGCGGGCGGCGAGATCGTCTACACGGGCGACCTCGCCGGCCTGCGCGCGAGCGGCACCCTCACCGGCCGACACCTCGATGACCGTGCGACCCTCAAGCCCGCGGTGCGCACGCCGAGCGGGGCGATCAGCGTGCGGGGAGCATCCGAGAACAACCTGCAGAGCGTCGACGTCGACGTGCCGCTCGGCGTGCTCGTCGTCGTGACCGGGGTCGCCGGCTCGGGCAAGAGCTCGCTCATCCACGGAGCCGTCGTGCACGACGGGGGCGCGCCGCGCGAGGGCGTCGTCGCCGTCGATCAGAGCGCGATCCGCGGCTCGCGGCGCAGCAACCCCGCGACCTACACGGGCATGCTCGAGCC
Source organism: Microcella sp. (assembly GCA_020216895.1). GTDB lineage: Bacteria > Actinomycetota > Actinomycetes > Actinomycetales > Microbacteriaceae > Microcella. Next base: position 4,637 of record JAIWOM010000084.1, on the reverse strand, counting down.
GATCCGCAAGGCCTTCGCGAAGGCGAACGGCGTCAAGCCCGCCCTGTTCAGTGCGAACTCCGAGGGCGCCTGCCCGTCGTGCAACGGTGCCGGCGTCATCGACACCGATCTCGGGATGCTCGCCACCGTCTCCACGCCCTGCGACGACTGCGGCGGCCGCCGCTTCCAGTCGTCCGTGCTCGAGTACCGCCTGGGTGGCGCCAGCATCACCGACGTGCTGGCGATGCCCGTCGCCGAGGCCGTGCAGTTCTTCGCCGCGGGGGAGGCGCGCGTGCCCGCCGCGCACGCCATCCTCGAGCGGCTCGCCGACGTGGGCCTCGGCTACCTGACGATCGGGCAGCCGCTGTCGACCCTCTCGGGCGGTGAGCGGCAGCGGCTCAAGCTGGCCATGGCGATGGCCGACCCGGGGCGCGTGCTGGTGCTCGACGAGCCGACCACCGGCCTGCACCTCGCCGACGTCGCGCAGCTGCTCGCCATGCTCGACCGGCTGGTCGACCGGGGCACCTCGGTCATCGTGATCGAGCACCACCAGGCTGTCATGGCCCACGCCGACTGGATCATCGACCTCGGGCCGGGGGCCGGCCACGACGGCGGCCTCATCGTCTTCGAGGGAACCCCGGCCGACCTCGTCGCCGCACGGTCGACGCTCACCGGCGAGCACCTGGCGCAGTACGTCGGGGGTTAACCCCCTCCCGAGGGCCGCGCGCCGCGCACTAGCCTGAGGCGACCGCAGCAGGACCCGACCGGGGAGGCCACCATGGCAGGCAAGGCAGTGCAGCAGGGCGCGACGTGGGGCTTCGCCGGCCTCCTCGCCTACATCGGCGCCGCGATCTACTTCATCGGGCAGAGCGACGGCAGCTTCGGGGGTGTCATCCTCGGACTGCTGCAGGCGATCGTCTGGCCGGCCTACGCCGTGTACGGCGGGCTCACCGCGCTCGGCGTCTGAGTTCTCGGCTGCGCCGCCGCTCCTGCGGCGCAGCACTCACGCCTGCGGCGCGAGCGGCGTAGCAGGCATGAGACTGGGACCATGACGATGTTCGGCACGCTCGCCCTCGCGCCCGCCTCCGCCCACCCCGAGCTGCTCGCCGCACCGGTGCGCGCGTTCCTCGCGGCGCACCCCGATGACCGCGTGCAGGTCGGCGCGATCGACGCGGCGTTGGCCGACACGGCCGCCTTCTGCGCGCACTACGCCATCGACCCGTCCGCGGGCGCGAACTGCGTCGTCGTCGAGGCGAAGCGCGGCGAGGTGCGCACGCTCGCGGCCTGCCTCATCCGGGGCAGCGACCGCATCGATGTGAACGGGGCGGTGCGACGGATGCTCGACGCGCGCCGCGCATCCTTCGCCCCCCTCGACCTCGTGATCGAGGCGACCGGCATGGAGTACGGCGGCGTCACCCCGCTCGGCCTCCCGGCCGACTGGCCGATCCTCGTCGACGAGGCCGTCGCGGCGAGCGGTCTGCTCATCGTCGGCGCGGGCATCCGCAGCGCGAAGCTGCTCGTGACGGGGGAGTACCTCGCCGGCCTGCCGGGTGCGCGGGTCGTGCCGATCGCGCAGGGCTAACGCGCTGGCCCGCACGGCTAGTGCGCGAACAGCACCTTGAGCACGACGACGAGCGCGCAGGCGATCGCGAGGAACAGCCCGCCCGAGAGCGTGCGCCACGTCGGCTGCCGCCCGCTGAGCCGCTCGACGAGGAACCCGATGAGCGCGATGCGGCCGACGACCCACACCGCGGCGACCAGCTGCGCGAGCTGCGTGGGCACGATGTCGAGCGTCGCGATCAGCAGGATGACCGCGGGTACGACACCCGAGACGAGAATCGGCAGAGCGTCGCGCATCTCGTGCCGCACGTGCGGACGATGCGCGTGGCGCTCGCGCCCGAGCTGCTGACCCACCGTGTGGGCGAGGATGTGCGCGACGTACGTCGTGAGGGCCGTCGCCGCGACGAGCAGCGCAGCCTCCCCGCCCTGGATCGACTTTCCGGTGGCGACCACGATCGCCGCGAGCACGAGGATGTTGCCGTAGACATAGGCCGCGAGTCGCAGCCGAAGACGCTCGATGCCCAGCTCCTCGCCCGGCTTGGCGATCATCCACCCCGGCATCCGCGGGGTCGAGACGACCTCCTCCGGGCCTCCGGTCATCGCCGTCAGACCGAGTAGTCGACGACCGCGCGGTCGCTGATCACGCTCGCGATGAAGGCGGCGGCCTCCTTGTGCGCGGGGTGGGCCTGGTAGGCCTCGAGGGCCGCGTTGTCGTCGTGCTCTGATACCAGGGCGACATCCCAGTGCCCGACGACGAGGCCGAGATCGCGGTCGACGCGAATGCTCTGGATGCCCGGAATCTGCGTCTCGAGCGCCGTCAGCCGCGCGGCGATCTCGTGGGCGTCATCGCGGCGCTGCGCGTCGTCGTCGGCGGCGAGCTTGAAGAGCACGATGTGGCGGATCATCCCTTCACTATAGAGAGCGCCGCGGGTCTAGATTCAGCCCATGGAGTCGCGCTTCTCGACACCGCAGCAGATGCGGGAGTCGGTGTTCATCGACGGTCCGGAAGCGCGCGGTCGTCTCTCGCGCTTCTGGCTGCTGCTCGTGCTCTCGGCGATCATCGCGGCGGCCGGTGTCGTCGCCGACTCGACGGCGGCGGTGATCGGCGCGATGATCGTCGCCCCGCTGCTCGGCCCCATCCAGGGCACGATGCTCGCGACCGTGCTCGGCGACCGCGCCAACCTCGTGCGCTCGCTGCTGCTGGTGGTCGCGGGGGCGCTCGTCGCCATCGCCATCGGTTTCGCGGTCGGGATGCTCGTCACCGGTGATGTCGTCGCCGCGACGAACTCGCAGGTCGCCGGGCGGGTCAGCCCGCGCCTGATCGACCTGCTGGCCGCGCTCGGCACCGGCGTCGTCGGGTCGGTCGCGCTCGTGCGCCGCGACATCTCCGACACCCTGCCGGGTGTCGCGATCGCGATCTCGCTCGTGCCGCCGCTGACGGTCGTCGGCCTGACGCTCGAGTCGGGAGCGGTCGGCGAAGCGCTCGGCGCCCTGCTGCTGTTCGTGACCAACGTCGTGGCGATCATCGCTACCGGCATCGCGGTCATGACCGTGTACGGGGTGACGAAGCTCGCAGCCGCCGCGCAGGTCGACGGGTCGCGCCGCGCCTCGCTGCGCAAGCCGGTTGTGCTGCTGCTGTCGATGCTCATCATCATCGGCGTTCCGCTGTCGCTCACGAGCCTCGAGATCGGGGCGAAGTCGATCATCGAGTCGGCCGTGGTCGGGGTGGTGGAGGAGTGGGGTGCAGATGCCGGTTGGCGCATCCAGTCGATCGACTACAGCAGCCGTGAGCTCACGATCCACCTCGAGGGCCCGCTGCCGCAGCCGGACACCGACGCGCTCGAGGCGCTGCTCGTCGACCGCGGTGTCGACCCGGCCGCGGTGACGATCGTGCTCGTACCCGTCTACGAGGTCGAGCTCGGAGGCTGAACCGCGGCGCGCCGGGCGACTGCGCCGGCGGCGAACACCGGGGGAGCATCCGGTGCCCGCGACTACCCTGGAGGGGTGAGCGCCGCGCCCCTGTCACCTGCTGAGATCGCGGCCATCCGTGCCCAGTTCCCGATCCTCGACCGCGCGGTCAACGGCCACCCGCTGACCTACCTCGACTCGGCGGCGACCGCGCAGAAGCCCCGGCGCGTGCTCGACGCCGAGCGCGCCTACTACGAGCACGAGAACGCCGCCGTGCACCGCGGCGCCCACACGCTCGCGGCCGAGGCGACCGAGCTCTACGAGGATGCGCGCCGGACGATCGCTGGCTTCCTCGCCGTCGACGAGAACGAGATCGTCTTCACCGGCAACGCGACCGAGGGCATCAACCTCGTCGCGACCGCGATCGGCATCGCGAGCTCCGGCCGCGGCGCGGGCGCCGATTTCCCGACCTACGCGCTGCGGCCCGGCGACGAGATCCTCACCACCGAGCTGGAGCACCACGCCAACCTCATTCCCTGGCAGGAGCTCGCGGCGCGCACCGGCGCGACCCTGCGCCACATCCCCGTGACCGACGACGGGATGCTCGATCTCGACGCCGTGCCCGCCCTCATCACCGCGCGCACGCGCGTCGTCGCGGTCACCCACGTCAGCAACGTGACGGGCTTCGTGACCCCGCTCGAGCGCATCGTGCCGCTCGCCCGCGCGGTCGGCGCGCTCGTCGTGCTCGACGCCTGCCAAGCCGCACCGCACCTCGCGATGCACCCGCGCGAGCTCGACGTCGACCTCGCCGTGTTCAGCGGCCACAAGCTGTACGGACCCACCGCGATCGGCGTGCTCTACGGCCGCGCCGCAGTGCTCGACGCTCTGCCCCCGCACCTGTTCGGCGGCTCGGCCATCACCACGGTCACGCTCGAGAAGGCGCACTTCCTGCCCGCACCGCAGCGCTTCGAGCCGGGCACCCCGCGCATCGCCGAGGCCATCGGGCTCGCCGAGGCCGTGCGCTTCGTCACCGAGATCGGCCTCGACCGCATCGCGGCGACCGAGCACGTGCTCGCCGAGCGGCTGCACGCCGGACTCGCGGCGATCCCGGGCATCCGCGTTCTCGGCGGTTCCGCGGTGCCCGCCGGGCAGCGCGTCGCGCTCGCGAGCATCGTCGTCGAGGGCGTGCA
>JAIWOM010000083.1 GCA_020216895.1 Microcella sp. | reverse complement strand
TGATCACCCCGCACGCGCCGGTCGGCCCGACCCGCGACCGCCTCGACGCGCTCGAGGCGGCGCTGCGGGCGGAGGGCATCCCGCTGCATCGTCGGCTGCGGGGGTGGGATGCTCGCGCCTGGCCGCACGCTCACCGCGGGTTCTTCCCGTTCAAGGAGCGGATCCCTGCACTTCTGCGCGAGGAGCAGATGCATGGCTGACCGGGGATAATGGGCGCATTCCCGTTCCTTCGACTCAAGGACTGATAGCCATGACCGACACTCTGAACCGGTCAACCCCCACTGCCCCCGCTCACAACCCCGCCGATGGTGCGCGGGCCTACGAGCTCGATCGCCAGTACGTCTTCCACTCGTGGAGCGCGCAGGGGGCGCTGAAGCCCTTCGTCGCCGCGAGCGCGCAGGGTAGCTACGTCTACACCTACGACGGCGACGCCTACCTCGACTTCTCGAGCCAGCTCGTCAACACCAACATCGGGCACTCGCACCCCAAGGTCGTCGCGGCGATCCAGCAGCAGGCCGCGCAGCTCGCGACCGTCGCGCCCTCCACCGCCGCCCTCGTGCGCGGCGAGGCCGCGCAGCGCATCGTCGAGAAGGCGGGTCCCGGCTTCAGCCAGGTGTTCTTCACCAACGGCGGCGCCGACGCGATCGAGAACGCCATTCGCATGGCGCGTCTCACCACGCACAAGCACAAGGTGCTCTCGACCTACCGCAGCTACCACGGCAACACCGGTGCCGCGATCGCCGCGACCGGCGACTGGCGCCGCATGCCCAACGAGTACGCCTACGGCCACGTGCACTTCTTCGGGCCGTTCACCTACCGCAGCGAGTTCTTCTCCGAGACCCCCGAGCAGGAGTGCGCCCGCGCCCTCCGCCACCTCGAGCGCACCATCATCGCCGAGGGTCCCGGCACGATCGCGGCGATCCTGCTCGAGTCGGTGCCCGGCACCGCGGGCATCTTCGCGCCGCCGCCCGGCTACCTCGAGGGCGTGCGCGCGCTCGCCGACAAGTACGGCATCGTCTGGATCGCCGACGAGGTCATGGCCGGCTTCGGCCGGACGGGCGACTGGTTCGCGTGGCAGAACGAGACCATCAACCCCAACCGGGCGACTCCCGACCTCATCGCCTTCGCGAAGGGCGTCAACTCGGGCTACGTGCCCGTGGGCGGCGTGGTGCTGAGCCCGACGATCGCCGAGGCCTTCGCCGAGAGGGTCTTCCCGGGCGGGCTGACGTACAGCGGGCATCCGCTGGCCGCCGCGTCGATCGTCGCCTCGATCGACGCGATGACCGAGGAGGGCATCGTCGAGAACGCGCGCATGATCGGCGAGAAGCACCTCGGCCCCGGCCTGCGGGCGCTCGCCGAGAAGCACCCCATGATCGGCGACGTGCGCGGCCTCGGCGTGTTCTGGGCCCTCGACCTCGTCACCGACCGCGCCACCCGCGAGCCGGTGGGCGTCGACGTCATCAACCGCCTCAAGGCCGAGCTCATGGCCCGCAAGGTGCTGCCGTTCGCGGCCGAGAACCGCATCCACGTCGTGCCGCCGTGCATCGTGACTCCCGACCAGGTCGCAGACGCCTTGCAGGCGTATGACGGCGCTTTCTCGGCGGTTGCGCAGTAGCCGAGGCCTAGCGTGAGAACGACCGCGGGCATCCTGAGCGATCGGGTGAGGGATGCCCGCGGTCGTTGCTGTTCCGGCCCGGGTCTGCTGGCTCTGGTCTCCGGTTCTGCGCACGGGAGTCGCCCGGTAGACTGACCGGCTGTGCCTGCCGCCTCGAACCCCTACCGCGTGAACGTGCGCGACCTCGTGCATCGCCCCGGCGAGATGCGGGAGAAGTCGCTGACGTTCGCCGTGCCCGAGCAGTTGGGCGCCGCGGTCGTCACGGTTCCCGCCGGCTCCGAGCTCGATCTCGACCTGCGGCTCGAGGGTCTGCACGACGGCATCCTCGTCACGGGCGAGGTCTCGACCACGGCCGTCGGTGAGTGCGTGCGCTGCCTCGACCGCGTCGAGCTGCCCCTCGAAGTCGAATTCCAGGAGCTTTTCGCGTATTCTCAGGACGACGCGTACGACTACCAGGTTCACGATGATCACGTGGATTGTGAACCGGTGGTGCGAGACGCGGTGGTGCTGTCGCTCCCGTTCCAGCCGGTGTGCCGCGACGATTGCCCGGGTCTCGATCCCGAGACGGGCGAGCGTCTGGCCGATTCCGGCCCGCGGGAGCCCCGTGCGGAGCTCGATCCGCGCTGGGCGGCGCTCGAAAGCTTCGCCCGCGACGCCGACGAGAACTGAGCACCCGACCACGACCTCATCGGCGCGCTGGCGTGCCGGTCTGACAGAGAGAAGAACCACCATGGCTGTTCCCAAGCGGAAGATGTCGCGCTCGAACACGAACTCGCGCCGTTCGCAGTGGAAGGCGTCGGCCCCCACGCTCGTGAAGACCGTCGAGAACGGCAAGGTCGTCTACAGCCTCCCGCACCGCGCGAAGGTCGTGGAGGACTCGGCCGGCACGCCCCTGTACATGGAGTACAAGGGCCGCAAGGTCGCCGACGTCTGAGTCATCTCGTCGGCGGCTGAAGGTCTCCGCGGTGACAGGCTCGGGTGCCGAGACTCAGTCGGCCGGGGCCGAGATGCCCGGTAGCGGGGATCAGTTCGGCGCTGCGACCGACTCGCTCGAGCGCGCGCTCGGGGTGTCGTTGAATCCTGCGCTGCTCGATCTTGCGCTCACGCACCGGTCGTGGGCGTACGAGCACGGCGGGGTCGCGACCAACGAGCGACTCGAGTTCCTCGGCGACGCCATTCTCGGGCAGGCCGTCACGGTCATGCTCTACACGAGCTACCCGGAGCTGAGCGAGGGCGACCTCGCCAAGCGCCGCGCCTCGCTCGTGTCGGCCGTCGCCCTCGCCGAGGTCGCTCGCGCGATCGGGCTCGGCGAGCACCTCAAGCTCGGCAAGGGCGAGGAGCTCACGGGCGGCCGCGAGAAGTCGTCGATCCTCGCCGATACCGTCGAGGCGCTCATCGGCGCCACCTACCTCGATCTCGGGGGAGAGGTGGCCACCGCGCTCGTGCTGCGGCTGATCGAGCCCCTCCGGGCCGACCCCGACCGCTTCGGTGCCGCCATGGACCCGAAGACCTCCCTGCAGGAGCTCGCCGCCCACCGCGGTCTCGGGCTGCCCGTCTACCAGGTGGCCGACGACGGCCCCGACCACTCGAAGGTGTTCACCGCCACCGTGCTGCTCGGTGGTGACGCCGTCGCCACGGGATCGGGCACGAGCAAGAAGCAGGCCGAGATGGCCGCCGCGCTCGAGGCCTGGACGATCCTCCAGACCCGGCGCTGAGCCGGCCCCGCGACCACTGAGCCCCTGACCGGCTGAGAACACCGTGCCTGAGCTTCCCGAAGTCGAGGTCGTGCGCCACGGCCTGCAGCCCGCCGTCACCGGCGCGCGCATCACCGCTGTCGAGGTGCTCGACGAGCGCTCGCTCAAGCGTCACGAAGGCCCGGCCGAGGACTTCATCGACCGGCTGACCGGTGCTCGCCTGCTGGGCGCCGTGCGGCGGGGCAAGTTCCTATGGCTGCCGTTGGATGCTCCCGTCGGGGACCCCGCGGCGGCACTCGTCACCCACCTCGGCATGAGCGGTCAGGTGCTGCTGCGCGACCCCGCGGCCGAGGCCGCGCCGCTGACGCGCATCCGCTTCGCCCTGGAGCATCCGACCCACGGCCCGCTGCGGGTCGACTTCGTCGATCAGCGCATCTTCGGCTCGATGGCCGTGGACGCGCTGCTGCCGACGCGCGACGGCGCGGCGGCGGGATACGGGCTGCCGTTGGCGAGCATCCCGAGTCAGGTCGCCCACATCGCGCGCGACCCGCTCGACCCCGCGTTCGACGAGCGGGCCTTCCTGCGCCGTCTCACCGGCAAGCGCACCACGGTGAAGCGCGCGCTGCTCGACCAGACCCTCGTCAGCGGCATCGGCAACATCTACGCCGACGAGGCGCTGTGGGCGGCGCGCGTGCACTACGACCAGCCGACCGAGACGCTCTCGACGCGGAAGGCGCGCGAGCTGCTCGAGGAGGTGCGCGTCGTGCTGCGTCGCGCGCTCGAGGAGGGCGGCACGAGCTTTGACGCGCAGTACGTGAACGTCAACGGCGCCTCGGGGTACTTCAGCCACTCGCTGCGCGCCTACGGTCAGCAGGGCAAGCCGTGCCCGCGGTGTGGGCGGCCGATCGTCCGCGAGCAGTTCATGAACCGCGGCTCGCACTTCTGCCGCCGCTGCCAGCGGATCCGCTAGGCCGTCAGGTCCTTCCGCCAGGCGCCCTCGTAGACGAACGGCACGAAGCCGAGTTTCTCGTTGACGTCGAGCATGTGCCGGTTCTCCTCCGCGTTGTAGGTGATGATCGCCGGATGCCCGGGCGACACCTCCTCGAGCCACTGCAGGTTCGCGGCTTTCAGCAGCAGGCCCAGGCGGTGCCCGCGGTGCTCGCGCAGCACAATCGTGTCCTCCTGCGCGACGGTGCGCTCGCGCTCGGCCGGCACGGTGAACTCGGTGAACCCGACCAGGCGGCCGGAGGGCACGTGCTCGACCGCGGCGACCACCGGGGTGCGCGGGCTCGACGCTTCCAGCGCCTCGTCCTCGAGCAACCGCTCGACCGTCCACGGGTCTTCCGGCTCCTCCAGGCCGGCGGTCGGGGCGTCGGTGCTCATCCGGGTCAGCAGGTGCGCGATGTCCTCGCGCCACTGCGGCGGGGTCGGGCCCGCCCAGGTGTGCACGCGGTAGTCGGGGCCGGCCGCCTCCTGCGCGGCGGCCCGCACGTCGGCGATTCCCGCGGCGGGCAGGGCGAGGCGGCTGCCGCGCTCGACCTGCTCGAGGCGGTACCCCATCGCCTGCAGCAGCCGCACCTCCGGGGTGCTGGCGGGCACGGATCCGAAGCCGGTCGGCGCGGGAATCCGGATGCCCCCGCGCTTCCAGGAGGGGGCGTAGACGATCGCGCGGGTGCGGCCCTCGCCGAGCGCCTCGGCCTCGAGGCGCCGGGCGAGGGCCTCCCCGACGCCGTGGCCCCGGGCATCCGGCAGCACCTCGACATGTAGCCAGGCGGTGTCGGCCGCCTCCTCGGTGCGGGTCTCGTAGATGCCGCGCCCCACCAGGCGGCCGTCGAGTCGCGCGGCGAACAGGCGCTTCGGCTCGAACGCCGTCTTCTGCCAACCTGGCAGCAGCTCGGCGGCGGTGAAGGTGTTGTCGTCGCTGCCGCTGTCGTGCCGGTTCACCGCGTTGCGCACCTCGACGCAGGCGAGGAACTCGGCGGCATCCGGTGCGTCGAGCGCCTCGGGGATGCTCACCTCGGTGATCGTGATCGACTCCATAGCCTGCTCCTGTTCGCTCATTCGGGCGCGGGGCCTGCAACCCGGTGTTTCGGGCTCGACACACCCACTTCCACAGCCGCGCGTCCGAACGAGCGAACGGGCAGGCAGCCCGCCAGACTAGCCGCCGCCGACCCGATACGGTAGACCGCAGACGTCGATGTTGAGCCGGGAGAGGGGGAGACCGCGTGCATCTGAAGAGCTTGACCATCAAGGGCTTCAAGTCGTTCGCGCAGCCGACCACCTTCCAGTTCGAGCCCGGCGTCACCTGCATCGTCGGGCCCAACGGCTCGGGCAAGTCGAACGTCGTCGACGCCCTCGCCTGGGTGATGGGCGAGCAGGGGGCGAAGACGCTCCGCGGCGGCAAGATGGAGGACGTCATCTTCGCCGGCACCGCCACGCGCGGGCCGCTCGGCCGCGCCGAGGTGCAGCTCACCATCGACAACGCCGACGGCGCCCTGCCGATCGAGTACTCCGAGGTGACGATCTCGCGCACCCTGTTCCGCAACGGCGGCAGCGAGTACGCGATCAACGGCACGGCCTGCCGCCTCCTCGACGTGCAGGAACTGCTGAGCGACTCCGGCCTCGGCCGCGAGATGCACGTGATCGTCGGGCAGGGTCAGCTCGATGCCGTGCTGCACGCGAGCCCGGAGGATCGTCGCGGGTTCATCGAGGAGGCCGCGGGCATCCTGAAGCACCGTCGTCGCAAGGAGAAGACGGTGCGCAAGCTGGAGGCCATGCAGGCCAACCTGACGCGCCTCAGCGACCTGGCCGGCGAGATCCGGCGGCAGCTGACCCCGCTCGGCCGCCAGGCGGAGATCGCGCGCGAGGCGCAGACCATCGCCGCGATCGTGCGGGATGCTCGGGCGCGGCTCCTCGCCGACGACGTGGTCGCCCTGCGCACCGCCCTGGCCGACCACGCCCGCAGCGAGAGCGAGCGCACGAGCGAGCGCATCGTCGTGCAGAGCCAGCTCGACCAGACCCGCCTGCGCATCCAGCGCATCGAGTCGCAGCAGGTGGGCGATGCCGTCGACGGCGCCCGTCGCGTCGCCTTCGACCTCGAGCAGGTGCAGGAGCGCGTGCGCAGCCTTACCAGCCTCACCCAGCAGAAGCTGACCCTGCTCAGCCAGCAGGCCGAGCTGCCGGGCATGACGACGACGATCACGCAGGCGCAGGTGGACGAGGCACGGGCCGAGGCCGTCGCGCTCCGCGAGGGCGTGGCCGCCGCCGAGCAGCTGGTCGGCGAGGTTGCCGCCCGCACCGCGACC
>JAIWOM010000082.1 GCA_020216895.1 Microcella sp. | reverse complement strand
TGGCCGCCCAGCTGGAGGGCGCGGCGCCCTGGCCGCGCACCGCGCCGGCTCCGGCCGCGTGACCCCCGCAGTGTCGGGACAGGCATCGACTCCCGCCGTAGGCTCGGAGGCATGACTCCTCGACCCGTGCGCCTCGGCGTGCAGCTGCGGCCCCAGCACACCCCCTACGAGCGCATCCGCGACGCGGCCGCCGAGCTCGATGAGCTCGGCGTCGACGTGATCTTCAACTGGGACCACTTCTACCCGCTCTACGGTGACCCCGACGGCCTGCACTTCGAGTCGTGGACGATGCTCGCCGCGATCGCCGAGCAGACCACGCGCGCCGAGCTCGGCGCGCTCGTCAACTGCAACAGCTACCGCAACGCGAACCTGCAGGCCGACATGGCCCGCACCATCGACCACATCAGCGCCAAGGGCGGCACCGGCCGCTTCATCTTCGGAACCGGCTCGGGCTGGTTCGAGCGCGACTACGTCGAGTACGGCTACGAGTTCGGCACGGTGGGCGGGCGGCTGGATGCCCTCGCCGAGAACCTGCCCGTCATCCGCGACCGCTGGACGAAGCTGAACCCCGCGCCGACCCGCGACATCCCGATCCTCATCGGTGGCGGCGGCGAGAAGAAGACGCTGCGGATCGTCGCCCAGCATGCCGACATCTGGCACTCGTTCGCCGACGTGCCGACGCTCGAGCGCAAGCTCGGCATCCTCGCCGAGCACGGCGCCGCCGTGGGTCGCGATGTGAGCGAGATCGAGATCTCCGTGGAGATCCGCGAGCGGTCGATGGCCGAGGCCGACGCGCTGCACGCCGCGGGCGCGACCCTCTTCACGCTCGGACTCGAAGGGCCCGCGTTCGACATGGCCCCCGTGCGCGAGTGGCTGAGCTGGCGCGACGGGCACCGCTAGGCCTCCGCATCCGGCCGCGGCGGCGCGGGGTGCGAAAGTCTGCCAGAATGGGAGATCGAGCGCTCGCACGCCCGACCCTCTAATCAGGCGCCGCGAGCACCGCTCACGAGCTTTCGCGTCGATGTGCCCCACGCAACCGACCGCGACTCAATCCGTTCACACATCTCTGGAGAACCGTGGCTGTCAAGATCCGCCTCAAGCGCATGGGCAAGATCCGTGCACCGTACTACCGCATCGTCGTCGCCGACTCGCGCACCAAGCGCGATGGTCGTGTGATCGAGGAGATCGGCAAGTACCACCCGACCGAGGAGCCCTCGTTCATCGAGGTCGACTCGGAGCGCGCGCAGTACTGGCTGGGTGTCGGCGCGCAGCCGAGCCCGCAGGTCCTCGCGATCCTGAAGCTCACCGGTGACTGGGGCACCTTCAAGGGCGAGAAGGGTGCCAAGAGCACCGTCAAGACCGCCGAGCCCAAGGCCGCCTTCGTCATGGACGAGAAGAAGAAGCCGGTGCTGAAGCCCAAGGCCGAGAAGCCGGCCGAGAAGGCCGCGCCCGCCGCCGAGGAGGCTCCCGCCGCCGAGGTCGCTGACGAGGCCGTCGAGGCCCCCGCGGCCGAGGTCGTCGAGGAGGCTGTTGAGGTCGCCGCCGAGGCTCCTGCCGCGGAGGAGGCCGCTGAGGCTCCCGCCGAGGCTGCTGCCGACGACGCCGAGGCCGAGAAGGCCTGACACCCGTGCTCGCTGACACGCTCGAACATCTCGTCAAGGGGATCGTCGATCACCCCGATGATGTCGCCGTCGTCGCGCAGAGCTCCGCTCGCGGCGAGGTCCTCGAGGTGCGTGTGCACCCCGAGGACCTCGGCCGCGTGATCGGCCGCGGCGGTCGCACCGCCAAGGCCCTCCGCACCATCATCACCGCGCTGGCCGACGGCCGCCGCGTGCGCGTCGACGTCGTCGACACTGATCTCGACGACTCCCGCCAGCAGTGAGTGCGGCTCCTGCCCAGCTGCGGGTCGGTCGCCTCCTGAAGGCGCACGGACTCAAGGGCGCCCTCAAGGTCGAGCTCTACACCGACGACCCCGACCGCCGCTTCGTGCCCGGCGCCGCGTTCACCCTGCAGGTGCCGACCGAGTCGGTCTGGCACGGCAAGACCCTCACCCTGACCGAGCTGCGCTGGTACAACGGCCAGCCGGTCGCGTTCTTCGAGGGCGTCGTCGATCGCACCGCCGCCGAGAGCCTCGTCAAGGCGATCCTCTGGATCGAGCAGCCCACCGACGAGCCGGACGAGCCCGACGCCTGGTACGACTACCAGCTGGTCGGCCTGCGCGCGCTCCGCGATGGGGTCGAGGTCGGCACGGTGGCCCGCGTCGACCACCTGCCCGCTCAGGACCTCCTGGCGATCCGCACCCCCGAGCGCGAGGTCCTCGTGCCCTTCGTCAGCGCCATCGTGCCGCTCGTCGACATCGCCGCGGGCACCATCACCCTGACGCCCCCCGCGGGCCTCTTCGAGGACCTCGCCGACGACGAGCCGGTGCCGGATGCGCACGCCGTCGGTCCCGTCGACGACACCCCCTCTGCCTAGACTGCAGAGCGTGCGCCTCGACATCGTCACGATCTTCCCCGCCTTCTTCGGGGTGCTCGACGTGTCGCTGCTCGGCAAGGCCCGCGCGAGCGGCCTCATCGAGGTCGGGGTGCACGACCTGCGCGACTTCACGCACGACCGGCATCGCACGGTCGACGACACCCCCTACGGGGGCGGTGCGGGCATGGTCATGAAGCCCGAGCCGTGGGGCGAGGCGCTCGACAGCGTCGTCACCCCGGGCAGCGTGCTCATTGTGCCGAGCCCGGCCGGGCATCCGTTCACGCAGGCGACGGCCCGCGAGCTGGCCACCCTTGAGCACCTCGTCTTCGCCTGCGGTCGCTACGAGGGAATCGACCAGCGGGTCGTCGAGCACTACTCTGAGCGCACGGAGGTTCGCCAGCTCAGCATCGGCGACTACGTGCTCAACGGCGGGGAGGTGGCGACGATGGCGATGATCGAGGCGATCGGGCGTCTGGTTCCCGGCGTGGTCGGCAACCCGGAGAGCCTGACCGAGGAGAGCCACGAGGACGGCCTGCTCGAGTACCCCAGCTACACCAAGCCGCCCGTGTGGCGCGAGCTCGCCGTGCCCGAGGTGCTCCTGAGCGGCAACCACGGCGCGATCGCCGCCTGGCGGCACGAGCAGCAGCTCGCCCGCACGCGCGCTGTGCGCCCCGATCTGCTGGGCGCCGCCGACAGCATCGAGGAGCGATGACCGCGGGGGAGCGGATGTGGCTCTGGTCGCAGCCGCTCGTCGCCGCGCTCGCCGCGCTCGCGGGCGCGGGAGCCTGGTACCTGCAGCTGACCAACAACGTCAGCCCGCTGCCGACCCTCCAGGCGCTCATCACCGGCTCGTTCGTGCTGCCGGGGCTCGCGCTGTCGCTGATCATCAACCACGTCGCGGTGATGCTCCGCCGCCCGCCGCAGCTGACGGTCGGCGAGAAGCTGCTGCTCATCGTGGAGTACGTGCTCGTGATCGCGATCATCGCCATCTCGCCGAGCCCCGACCTGCTCTTCCTCGGCTACCTGCTGTGGCCGCTCCTCATCGGTGTGGCCGCCACGGCCTTCGCGACGATGGTCTCCACGACGATCCGCTCACGCCGCCCGACGGCGGAGCACGTCGAGCCCGACGGGGCGTCGCGCGAACCCTCGTCCGTTCGCTGAGCGGGCTCAGTCTCGCGCGGTCAGCACGATCGGCCCGTCGGCCGTGATCGCCACGGTGTGCTCGGCGTGGGCCGCGCGGGTGCCGGTGCGGCTCTTGAGCGTCCAGCCGTCGGCGTCGGTGTAGATCTCGTCGGTGTCGGGGATGAACCACGGCTCGATCGCGAGCACGAGACCCGCCTTGAGCTTGAGGCCGCGCCCGCGCCGGCCGTCGTTCGGCACGTGCGGGTCGCCGTGCATGGTGCGCCCCACCCCGTGCCCGCCGAAGTCGAGGTTCACCGGGTAGCCGGCTCCCTCGGCCACGTCGCCGATCGCGGCGGAGATGTCGCCCATCCGGTTGCCGACCCGGGCGGCCTGGATGCCCGCCGCGAGCGCCCGCTCGGTCGTCTCGATCAGCGCGAGGTCCTCGGGCCGCGGCGTGCCGACCACGATCGTGACGGCCGAGTCGCAGACCCAGCCGTCGACCGAGGCCGCGAAATCGAGCGACAGCACGTCGCCGTCGCGCAGCCGGTAGTCGTGGGGCAGGCCGTGCAGCGCGGCGTCGTTGACCGAGGTGCAGATGACCTTGCCGAACGGCGACCCGCCGAACGACGGGTGGTAGTCGATGTAGCAGCTCTCCGCACCCTCGGCCCGGATCATCTCGTGCGCGAGCGCATCGAGGTCGAGCAGGTTGACCCCCACATCGGCCGCGGCGCTCGTCGCGCTGAGCACGCTCGCGACGAACCGGCCCGCCGGTCGCATCTGGTCGATCTCGGCGGGCGTACGGAGCTCGATCATCTAGGTCCTCGGCAGGGGGATGTGAGTGCGGAGGTAGGTGCCGCACAACTCGCGGGTCGCTTCGATGAAGCGCGCATCCCCATTCTTGTCCAGCTGGAAGGCCCGGGTGAGCAGGCCGCTCGCGATCTCGATCGCCACCTCGAGGTGGAAGACCAGCTCGTCGTCGGGCTGGAAGCCGTAGGTGCGGCCGACCTGCTCCGCGAAGGCGCGGGCGAGCATCGCGTTGTTGCTCAGCTCCGGGCTGAGGAACCGCTGGTCGATGACGTCGCCGAACCGCAGGGCTCGGAAGCCGGGCTCATTGCGGGTCATCTCGATGAAGGCGTCGAGGGTCGAGTCGAACGACGACCACGCCTCCGGCGGCGAGTTCTCCACGCCTTCCCAGACCCGCTCCAGATAGCGCTCCATGTTGCGGGCGGCGAGCGCCCGCAGCAGCGACTGGATGTTCGGGAAGTAGCGGTACACGACCCCCACCGAGGAGCGTGAGCGCTTGGCCACGGCGCTCGTGGTCACGCCGTCGATCCCGGTGTCGTCGATGAGCGCGGCAGCGGCATCCAGCAGCAGCGTGATGCGCTCTGCGCTGCGCTGCTGCACCGGCTCGGTGCGCATGATGACCTTGTCGGTAGCAAGGACCGGCGATGAGTTCATAGTGTGATG
The DNA here is from genome assembly GCA_020216895.1 of Microcella sp. Lineage (GTDB taxonomy): Bacteria > Actinomycetota > Actinomycetes > Actinomycetales > Microbacteriaceae > Microcella. The sequence continues at coordinate 1,640 of JAIWOM010000082.1, read as the reverse complement.
CACCCCCTCGAGTCATCCCCCGATGACCCGGCTCGTTCTCTCCATCGTGCCACTGATTGGGTGAGCGGCGCACACTATGGCATCATTTCTCTTTGTGCCTCGGCGCGCCTCTGCCACAGGGGAGCCGTGATTCTGCGGGGCGCACGCGAATCTGATGACTATCCCCAGAGCCGCGATCGACCTGTGGCGGTCGCAGAGAGCGAAACACTCATGCACATCCTCGATCACGTCGACGCCGCCTCGCTGCGCACCGACATCCCCGAGTTCCGCCCCGGCGACACCGTCAAGGTGCACGTGAACATCATCGAGGGCAGCCGCTCCCGTATCCAGGTCTTCCAGGGCGTCGTCATCGGCCGCTCGAACGAGGGCATCCGCGAGACGTTCACCGTCCGCAAGGTCAGCTTCCAGGTCGGTGTCGAGCGCACCTTCCCGGTGCACTCGCCGGTCATCGACCACATCGAGGTCGTCACCCGCGGTGACGTGCGCCGCGCCAAGCTCTACTACCTGCGCAACCTGCGCGGCAAGAAGGCGAAGATCAAGGAGAAGCGCGACAGCTGAGCCTGCCGCTCCACCCTGCCCGAGGGCCCCGCCGACGTGTCGGCGGGGCCCTCGGGCGTTCGGCCCGGCCGCGCCCCTAGACTGGCGGGGAGCACCTGGGGAGTCATGACTGAGCACACCGCGACCGCCGACGGCGGAGCATCCACCGGCCGTCGGGCGTCCCGTGGCTCCGCCGGGCGAGGGGTCCTGCTCTTCCTGCGCGACGTCGTGGTCATCGTCGCCGCCGCGCTCGTCATCTCCTTCCTCATCAAGACCTTCCTGATCCGGTCGTTCTACATCCCGTCGGAGTCGATGGAGTCGACGCTGCTGGTCAACGACCGCATCATCGTCAATCAGCTCGTGCCCGAGGTCATGCCTCTGGAGCGGGGCGACGTCGTCGTGTTCCGCGATCCGGGCAGTTGGCTGACGGCCGTGCCAAAGACCCCGCGCACTCCCCTCGAGGAGGCGATCGACGGCGTTCTCACCTTCGTGGGCCTGAGCGCCGGCGACAGCGACGAGCACCTCATCAAGCGCGTCATCGGCTTGCCCGGCGACCGCATCACCTGCTGCAACGACCTCGGGCAACTGAGCATCAACGGGGTTCCCCTCGACGAGCCGTACGTGCTGCTGCCTCCCGACAGAGTGGCGGTCAGCGGGCAGGACTTCCAGGAGGATGTTCCGGAGGGAACCCTGTGGGTGATGGGCGACAACCGCTACGACTCGTCCGATTCACGCATCAACGGCGTCGTGCCGATCGCGGATGTCGTCGGCCGCGCCGTTGTCATCAGCTGGCCCTTCAACCGCTGGCAGTGGCTCGACAACTATCCGCTCGTCTTCGACGGCGTCGAGCGCGCGGAGTGAGGTCGCGGCGGTGACCGCGGCGCCGACCCTCGACGTCGAGCGCACGCTGCTCGCCGAAGGCGCGTCGGCCGTCATCGGTGTCGATGAGGTCGGTCGGGGCGCGATCGCCGGGGTGGTCGCGGTGGGCGCGTGCGCACTGCTGACCGTGACGGATGCTCCGCCCGAGCGCCTCCGCGACAGCAAGCTGCTCAGTCCGGCGCGGCGGGCCGAGGTCGAGCCGCAGGTGCGGGCCTGGGCGGCCG
>JAIWOM010000081.1 GCA_020216895.1 Microcella sp. | reverse complement strand
TGAGCGCGGCGTCCGCCGCCGCGTCGCGTCGCTCGACCGCGCTGACGACGACGGCGAGCAGGGCGGCGGCGAGCTGGTCGGGGTTCACGAGGGACGATCCTATCGGCGCGCGGCGGGGCCCAGCCGAGGGCGCTCAGCCGAGGGCGACGAGGGCCTCAGGACTCTCGGCGAGCGCCGCATCAGCCTCGGCGTGCACGCTCAACCGAAGCAGCGTCAGCGACGACCCGTCGTTGGCGAGGAAGGCGGTGTCGGCGGCGTCGCGCCCGGTCGCGATGCGGAGCATGCCCGCGCGCGGAGCGAGACCCGTCGCATCGACCACCACCCAGCGGTCGTCGACGACCGTCTCGACGACGGCGTGGAAGTCCATCGGCGCGAGCTCGGGCGCGTAGACCGACACAACGCGGGCCGGCAGGTCGGTCGCCCGCAGCAGTCCGGCGAGCAGGTGCGCGAAGTCGCGGCAGACCCCCTGCCCGGTCTCCAGGATCTCGGGCAGCCCGTCGGTCGGCGCCGTCGAGCCGGGCGTGTACCGCAGCAGGTCGCGCGTGAGCGAGCGGGCGGCGAGGATGCGCTCGCGCGGGGGCAGCGCGCCCAGGCTCTCGACCGCGGCGGCGTCGACGAGCGGGCCGGCGAGCTCATCCGATTGGACGTAGCGACTGGGGCGAACGGCCAGGATGCGCTCCGCATCCTGCACCACAACCGGCGTCGCCCGCCCGCGGGCCGTGGCCTCGTAGTGCACCGCGAGCTCGCCGGCCGGAAGCGCGGCCGTGTGCCACCGCGTGCCGGCGGGCCCGATCGTCTCGTCGACCCCCACCTCAGAGCCGTCGAGTGAGACCCGCAGCGACTCCTGCAGCTCGAGCCCCGGAGCGCGGGCTACCGCGACGGCGAGCACGATCGTCGTCGGTTCGCCGAGCGTCGCCTCGAGCGCGCAGCCGACGCGCCGCGTGTGCGGAGGCGGGGCGGTGGCCGACGACATGGCGCCAGCCTGACACGGCACCGCGACCGGCGCGAGACCCGCTAGGCTGATCGAGCCTCCGTAGCTCAGGGGATAGAGCATCAGTTTCCGGTACTGAGGGTCGCAGGTTCGAATCCTGTCGGGGGCGCTGTGCCTATTGCTGCGCCGCCGCTCCTGCGGCGCAGCGTCCGCTTCCGCGCGATGAGCGCGGTCAGAGCGCTGCGCGGTCTCCGCTCTCGTTACGCGGCGCCGCGGTTCTGGCGGCGGATCGGCTTGGGCGCGCGGCCGCCGAGGAACGAGCGGCGCGGGTCGACCATGAAGCCCTGCCGGAGGGCCTCGCGGCCGATGAGCATCCGGAAGCCCATCGCGTCGCGGTTGCTGAGGGTCATCTCAGCCGTGATGGTGCGGCCGATGAGGGTGATGTCCATGAGCACGACGATGCGCTCCTCCGCGTGACCCGACGAGCTGCGCACCATGCGACGGTCATGCACAGGGCACTCGACGGTCACGATGTCGGCCGCCGACCGCTGCCACGGGTGCAGCCGGAACCGCACGCGCTCGACCCCGTCGGGGCCCGCCGGCAGCGGCTCGATGTCGAAGGCGTGCACGCTCGACGAGCGCGCGCCGGTGTCGAGCTTCGCCTTGATCCAGGGCACGCCCGCCGAGGGCAGGGCGACCCACTCGCGCCACCCCGCGATGGTGGTTGAATGGGCGGGCTCAGTCACACCCTCATCTTGTCAGGGGCGCTCCATGAAACTCGCCATTCTCTCGCGTGCCCCGCACTCGTACTCGACCGGACGCCTGCGATCCGCCGCCGAACAGCGCGGCCACCGCGTCAAGGTGCTCAACACCCTCCGCTTCGCCGTCGACCTCACCGGGCCCGAGCCCGACCTGAACTACCGCGGCAAGCGGCTGTCGACCTACGACGCGATCATCCCCCGCATCGGCAACTCGATCACCTACTTCGGCACGGCCGTCGTGCGGCAGTTCGAGCAGATGGACGTCTTCACGCCCAACACCGCGAACGGCATCAGCAATGCCCGCGACAAGCTGCGGGCCACCCAGATCCTGAGCCGCCACGGCATCGGGATGCCCGCCACCGCCTTCGTGCGCAACCGCGCCGACGTGCGCCCCGCCATCGAGCGCGTCGGCGGCGCACCGGTGGTCATCAAGCTGCTCGAGGGCACGCAGGGCATCGGCGTGATCCTCGCCCCGCAGGCCAAGGTGGCCGAGGCGATCATCGAGACGCTGCACTCGACGAACCAGAACGTGCTGATCCAGCAGTTCATCGCCGAGAGCCGCGGCCGCGACATCCGCGCCCTCGTCGTCGGCGACCGCGTCGTGGCGGCGATGCGGCGCACGGCCGATGGCGATGAGTTCCGATCGAATGTGCACCGCGGCGGCTCGGTCGAGGCGGTCTCACTGACGCCCGAGTACGAGCGGACGGCCGTGCGGTCGGCGCAGATCATGGGTCTGCGGGTCGCCGGCGTCGACATGCTCGAGGGCAACGACGGGCCGCTCGTCATGGAGGTCAACTCCTCCCCCGGCCTCGAGGGCATCGAGCGGGCGACGAAGCTCGACGTGGCCGGCGCGATCATCGACTACATCTCCAACGAGGTGGCCTTCCCCGACATCGACGTGCGCCAACGGCTGTCGGTGTCGACGGGCTACGGCGTGGCCGAGCTCGTCGTGCACGCGGGGGCCGACATCGTGGGCAAGCCGCTGGGCGAGGCGGGCATCCTCGACCGCGACATCACGGTGCTGACGCTCAATCGCGGCACGACCGTGATTCCGAACCCGCGCCGCTCGCAGGTGCTGCAGGCGGAGGACCGCCTGCTGTGCTTCGGCCGCATGGAGGAGATGCGCTCGATGACGCCGAGCCGGCGCCGCCGCCGCGCCGCCGTGCGCAAGCTGCCGAAGGATGCCGCGCCCAGCGACTGAGTCCCCCGCGGCGAGCGGCTGAGCCCGCCGCGCCCTGGCGCCCGCTCGGACGGAGGCTACCCCTCGGCGTCGACCGCGTGGGTCTCGAGGAACCGGTACAGCTCGAGGTCGTCGACGCCCGGGAAGGTGCCGCTCGGCAGCGGCGACAGGATGTGCGCGTGCAGCTTCGCGCTGGTCCACACCTTGCCCTTCCAGCGGCCGGCGAGGTCACCGTCCGGCCGCTTGCAGCACGAGGGGTCGGGGCAGGTCGAGCGGTGCCGGTTGGCCGTGTCGCGGCCGCGGAACCACTTCGAGTCGGCGAACGGCACCCCGACGGTGATGGAGAACTCGTCGGTCGAGCTGGTGCCGATCTGCGTCGACTCCCAGAAGGTGCCCTCCGGGGTGTCGGTGTACTGGTAGTACTCGGTCGTGCGGTTGGTGCGCGCGAAGGCTGCCCGGCTGCTCCACTTGCGGCAGACCAGCTGGCCCTCCGTCGAGCCGGTGACGTCGACCGGCAGCCGAAGCCCGTCGTTCTCGTAGGCCTTGTACACGGCGCCGTCGTCGCCGACGCGGAGGAAGTGCACCGTCAGGTCGAGGTGGCTGGTGGCGAGGTTCGTGAACCGCAGCGCGGCGGCCTCGTGGGTGACGCCGAACGCGTCGCGGAAATCCTCGACCGCGATGTTGCGGTCGGCCTTGGCCTGGCTGAGGAAGGCGACCGACTGCTCGCGCGGCATGAGGCAGGCGGCGGCGAAGTAGTTGATCTCGAGCCGCTGGCGCAGGAACTCGGCGTAGCTGGTCGGCACCTCGTGCCCGAGCAGGCGGTGCGCGATGGCCTGCAGCGCCATCGAGCGCAGACCGTGCCCGCCGGGGATCGACGCCGGCGGCAGGTAGATGCGGCCGTTGTCGAGGTCGGTCACCGACCGGGCCGAGTGCGGCAGGTCGTTGACGTACACGAGCTCGAAGCCGAGCTTCTGCGCCATGAGCCCGACCTCGCGGTGGGTGAGCGCGCCGCTGACGTGGCCCGACTCGCGCACCACCTGCTGGGCGAGCTCCTCGATGTCGGGCAGGTAGTTGTCGAGCGTGCGCATGTGGAGGCGCTGCGCGGTGTTGGCGCGGCGGGCCTCCTCGGGCGTCGCGATGGCCTGGCGCTCGCGCTCGAGCAGGGCGCGGTGCAGGCCGACGAGCGACTCGAGCACGTCATCCGGCATCGATCGACCGGCCCGCACGACGGGCAGGCCGAGCCCGGCGTAGTGCGGGCTGCGCTGCGCACGCTCCAGCTCGATCTCGAGCGCGGCCCGCGGGGTGGGCGGCGTGGTGTCGAGCAGGTCGGCGAGCGTGACGCCCAGCTCGGTGGCGATGCTTGTCAGCAGAGTGACCCGGGGCTCGCGCCGCCCGTTCTCCATGAGGGAGAGCTGACTGCCGGCCACGCCGACCCGATCGCCGAGCTGGTCGAGGGTGAGACCCGCCGCGGTGCGGAAATGACGGATGCGCTGCCCGAGGGTCACGAGGTCGCTCATGCCTTGACCATATCGAAAGAACGTGCGTTCTTTCCCCTCGATTTGCGCCGAACGCCGGTCGGGGACGGACCAGCATGGGGATAACGCAGGAAATCTCGTGAGGGAGACCACCATGACTCTGCTCGACCGCCCCCGCACCACCGGCCCCGTGCCCGTCGTGACCCCCGAGCGCGTCGCTGTGCGCCCCGCCGAGGTGCAGGCCTGGGTGACCGAGCAGGCCGCCCTCCTCGAGCCCGCCGACATCGTCTGGGTGACCGGTTCGACGAGCGAGCGCCACGAGCTGCTGCAGCTGCTGGTCGCCAACGGCACCATCGAGCAGCTGAACCCCGAGCTGCGCCCCTACTCGTTCATCGCCCGCTCGGCCGAGAGCGACGTCGCCCGGCTCGAGAGCCGCACCTTCATCTGCACCGACGACCCGGCCGACGCCGGCCCGACCAACAACTGGCGCGAGCCGGCCGCCATGCGGGCCGAGCTCGACGGCGTCTTCCGCGGGGCCATGCGGGGCCGCACGATGTACGTCGTGCCGTTCGCCATGGGTCCGATCGGTTCGCCCATGGCCCGTTTCGGCGTGCAGGTCACCGACTCGCCCTACGTCGTCGTCAGCATCGGCACCATGACCCGCATGGGGGATGCTGCGCTCGAGGCGATCGCGCGCGGAGCATCCTGGGTGCCCGCCGTGCACAGCGTCGGCGCTCCCCTGGCTCCGGGCCAGAAGGACGTGCCCTGGCCCTGCAACGACACCAAGTACATCGTGCACTTCCCCGCCAGCCGCGAGATCTGGTCGTACGGCAGCGCCTACGGCGGCAACGCGATCCTCGCCAAGAAGGCCTACGCGCTGCGCATCGCCTCGGTGATGGCCCGCGAGGAGGGCTGGCTCGCCGAGCACATGCTGCTCATCAAGGTGACCTCGCCCGAGGGGCGCAGCTACCACTTCGCCGCCGCGTTCCCGAGCGCCTGCGGCAAGACCAACATGGCGATGATGACGCCGAACCTGCCCGGCTGGACGGTCGAGACTATCGGCGACGACATCGCCTGGCTCTGGATCGGCGCCGACGGCCGCCTGCGCGCCATCAACCCGGAGGCTGGCTTCTTCGGGGTCGCCCCCGGCACCGGCCTGCGCACCAACCCCACCGCCGTCAGCGCGCTGTGGGGCAACACGATCTTCACGAACGTCGCCACGACCCCGGAGGGCGACGTGTGGTGGGAGGGGCTCACCGATGAGAAGCCCGCGCGCCTGACGGACTGGCGCGGCGAGGAGTGGACCCCCGCCAGCGGCCGCCCGGCCGCCCACCCAAACTCCCGTTTCACCGTGTCGGCCCGGCAGTGCCCCTCGATCGCCGAGGACTGGGACGACCCGGACGGCGTCGTGATCGACGCCATCATCTTCGGCGGCCGCCGAGCCAGCAACGTGCCCTTGGTGGTAGAGGCGCGCGACTGGGATCACGGTGTCTTCATGGGCGCCACGATCGCTTCCGAGCAGACGGCGGCCGCCGAGGGCACCGTCGGCGAGCTGCGCCGCGACCCGTTCGCGATGCTGCCGTTCGCCGGCTACAACATGGCCGACTACTTCGCGCACTGGCTCGACTTCGGTCGCCGCCTGCGCCGGTCGGCCCGGGTGCCGCGCGTGTTCCAGGTCAACTGGTTCCGCAAGGGAGCCGACGGCTCCTTCCTGTGGCCGGGCTTCGGCGACAACGCCCGCGTGCTCGAGTGGATGGTCAAGCGCATCGACGGGCAGGTCGGCGCGATCGACTCGCCGATCGGCGCACTGCCGACCGCGGGCGGGCTGAACGTGGAGGGCGTCGAGGTCGACGAGGCCGCGCTCGAGGAGCTGTTCCGGGTCGACCCGGAGGCGTTCCTCGCCGAGGCCGACGACGCCGAGCGCTTCTTCGCGAGCTTCGGCGACCGCCTGCCGGCCGAGCTGCAGCGCCAGCTGACCCTGCTGCGCGGGCGCCTCGAGGCCGCCCGCGCCTGAACCCGCCCCAACGTTCTCGCCCACCCGCTCGTCTGAGAGGGTGGGGGCCGCGCTGCCGCGCGGTTCTGAGAGGCTGAGTCCGCCGCGCACCCGCGCGACGGGAGGAGCGAGGCGATGGCGACGCAGCAGGCGGAGTGGGAGCGCACCCTCGCGACGCTCGTCGCCGAGCGGGGCGATGCGCTGAGCCGCTACGCCTACGTGCTGTGCGGCAACGCCGACGATGCGGCCGACCTCGTCCAGACGGGTCTCGTCGCCACCTTCGGCCGCCTCCGCAACGGGTTCGCCATCGACCACGCCGAGGCCTACGTGCGGCGCGCGATCGCGAGCGCCTGGCTCGATCGTGGTCGGCGCGCGGCGCGCTGGCGGGCCGCGGCGCC
>JAIWOM010000080.1 GCA_020216895.1 Microcella sp. | reverse complement strand
CGCCGCGGCGCTCGCCGCCTCCGCGGCCCGGGCGGCGCTGGCCTCGTCGCGCCGGTCGAGCCAGGCCACCCCGATGACGATCGGGATGAGCATGAGTGCCACGGCGATGAGGAACGGCGGGCGGCTCTGCCACCAGCCGGCGCTGAGCGGCTCGGGGAAGGGGGCGCCAGCCACGACGAGCACCACCGCGACGAGCACGATGACGGGCACGTGCCAGAGGTAGATCTGCATCGCGTTGCGGTTGATCGCGTCGCTCAGCCCGGTGAGCGTCGGGCGCTCGGCGAGGCGTGCGAGCCACGGCCGCAGCCAGGCGAACAGCAGCGTCTGGCCGACGCCCAGCACGAGCAGCGCCGCCGTCGGCGGGTTCAGGTTGTCGTACATGTCGGTCGAGTAGCCGACCACCGTGGTGAGGAAGAGGAGGCCGCCGAAGGCGGCGAGGCCGGCCGCGGCGAGCATCCACCGCCGGCGCCAGTCGAACCAGCCGTCGGCGAGGCAGAACCCGAACTGCTGGATGAGAAGCCACACGAACGCGAGATTGAGCGCGCCGATCAGCGGCTGCACGGTGACGAGCGCCACGGTGTCGACGACCATGACGGCGCCGAGCAGGGTCAGCAGGGTCGCCCACGGCGCGCGCTCGTGCAGCCGGGCCATCAGGGGCACGAGGCCGGAGCATCCGAGATAGACCGCCAGGAACCACAGCGGCTGGCCGATGCGGAAGCCGACGTCGCCGAGAACGTCATCGGGCAGCCCGACCAGGCCGAGGATCGCAAGGGTGATGCCGACCAATCCGAGCGGCAGCAGGGCCGGGCGGGCGAGACGCGCCACGCGGTCGCGCACGTACTCGGAGCCCGTCACGCCGCGACCGCGCTGGCGCCGCCAGGCGAGCAGGCTCGAGAAGCCGCCCATCACGAAGAACAGCGGCATGACCTGCACGAGCCAGGTGCTCCAGGCGAAGATCGGATGCCCGTCGAGCGAGTTCGTGATGGCGAGCCCGCCGCTCTCGACCGTGATGCCGGCCATCATCACGTGCAGGCCGACGACCACGACCAGGCACGCCGCCCTCGTCAGGTCGACGGCTCTGTCGCGTGCGGTGCTGCCCATGGTGGCTTCAGGCTACGCGCGGCGGCGTGCTGCGGGAAGGTGCCCCGCAAGCCCGGATGTGCTCCGACCGTACGCTGGGAGCACCCGACAGGATCTCAATCGGGCTCAGGATGCGTCGAATCGCAGTTCGGTACCCCAGCCAGCGCTTGTCTCGGAGTACCAAGAGGAAAACTCTTCACGAACCCGGCGGATCATCTCTTCTCGCTCTTCAACGACGCCAACCTCCCACACCGAGATCCCGAGGCGGGATCCTGTGCTGTCGGCAATCACGATCTCGACGCGCTCTGGGCGTTCGGCACCCACCACCACGTGCACACCCCATCTCGCCGGCAGCGATCGAATGATCTGCTCGGGGAACGCATCGGTCATCGCTCGAAGACCGAACTCGAGGAGCTGGTTGACCTGCTGGCCGTTGACTCCCGGCCTTGAGACCGCGTTCACGCGTAACGCCGGGTATCGAAGGCCCCACTCACCGTCAGAGTGGCGTTTCCGCCTCCAGAAATGTTGTGTCGCCAGGTCAATATGTCGTACCAGACGACGCGATCGCGTGCTCCTGTCAATCCGCTGAACGAGCCGTGAAACTGATAGCTCGGAAGTTCGAGGTGACTTGACTGTCGCGATTGGCTGATTCCGTTCTTCGTCCAGGACATGCCTCTCTCCTGGACGAAACCGACAACACTCGCGGCCACCGTGACGCTCAACTTGAATCCCCAAGGTGCTGTCGTCCCGCCACACGCACGCTGCAAAGTGAAGCGTCCGTTTCCGTCTGACCAAGAACGATATGAATTGCACAGAAGAGTGATCGGGGCGTCTGCTGTTCCTTTGCTCGAAAGGCTTTGCACCAGCGGTTCTTCTGCCAGGCGAATGGCGATGGTTTCAGCCTCTAGCTCGCTGATTGGCTCGTCGAGAGTGATGGTGAGCGTTGACTCCAGTCCGGCCGCGACCGACTCAATAGCGATCTCGGAGACGATCGGAGAATCGTCTTCCGAATCGGGAGAGACAACACTTCCGGCGGCTAGCAGAGCTATCGATGCCGCACTGATGAGCCGAACGATCCGCGAACTCATGCCACGAAATTGAGGAATCATTCCCGCAAGCTAGCATCATCGGCGGAGCAAGGAACAGACGCTGTGGTCGTCACGCCGGTCGGAAAAAGGCTTCTGGTAAGAGAAGCCTGTTGAGACAGTCGGCTATCCGAACGGGTTGTAGGGCCGGCCGCCTTCGACGATCTCGCGGTTGAGTGCCGTCAGGCGGCGTACGAGCTCGGCGGAGTCTTGGGCCACCGATGCCGGCCAGCCGTATGCGGCGGCGACCGCGACGTCGAGCTTCCTGTGCAGGGCGGCGAGGTCGGTGAAGCCGCCCTCGTCCATCAAGTTGTAGAGCGCGGTCAGGCCCATGTCGTGCTCTCGACAGAGTTCGCTGCGCCGGGCATACAGGGCGGCGGATGCGGAGGCCACCGCTTCCCGCTGCTCCGGCGTCACGGGGTCGGGCCACGGGAAGGTCGCGAACACCGTCGTCGGCGTGTAGCGCAGATCGCCCTTGAGGGTCGACGACTGCGACCACGCCCAGGCGTCGTGCGCCTTCGAGAGCAGGATGCCCATGCTGTAGTCGTCGTCGAACGCGAACACAACGTTCGCATCGCTCGGCAAGGTGTCGTTCTTCTGCCAAGTCATGAGCAGGCGTTTTCCGGTCCGAGTGGACACTGCGAACCTGCCAAGCTCACATATGGCGGCTCGCATCCCCGGGCGCGTCTCACCGTGCAGCCACCACTTTTGGCGGTAGAGAACGCGCCGGTTCTCGTCTCGCTCCGGTTTCACGCGGGCCCGCACCAGCGCAAGCTCTTTGGGATAGCGTGCGGCGGCCTCTAACCCCATAGTGCCAAAGTCCACTACCCAACGTGACGGTGATTGGTCGATGCGGCTGACGATGTCTTTTCCGTCCAGGAATCGCTTCAGGACAGATGAGGGTTCAAGGCCAAGTGTTTGCAGCTCCTCGGGGGCCAAGCGGAATCCACCACCGTGCAGGCTGGCCCCGATGAAGCATCGGTCGCGATTCGAAGCGAGAGGCTGCGGTCGCCAATCACCAGTACTGCCTACGCGTAGTGAACTCGAGATCCCATGAACTTGATCGCCGTCGAGAACGAACTGATCGACTGGCTCCGTCGGCTGCTTCACCCAGTTGACGAGGCTGACGTGCACCTTCGCGTCGCCCGGCCACTGCTGCGACGACACCGCATCGGTGATGACGCCGCCCTTCTCGACGATGTAGTCGAGAGACGCCTCGCGCGCGGTGTTCTGCGAGATCGAGTTGGTGCCGACGAGTCCGGCGCGCTGGCCGGGCTTGAGGTGGTCGTGCGCCTTGCGGAACCAGTACACGCAGAGGTCCTTGATGCCGACCCCGAACGTCGACGAGAGCCAGCGCAGGTAGCCGTCGCCGAGGTTGGCGCGCAGCAGCTGCGATCCCAAGAACGGCGGGTTGCCGATGATCGCGTCGACCTCGGGCCAGTCGGCCTGCAGCGCATCGATCGCCCGCACGCCGGAGAGGTCGGTGAGCGGCAGCACGGGTTCGGCCGGGCCGAAGCGCTCGACCATCTGGCGGTGACCCATCCAGAGCGTGACACGCGCCACCATGACGGCGACCTGTTCGATGTCGATTCCAAAGATGTTCGTCAGTGGGAAGTAGGGCAGGTCACTTGCAGCGGGCTCGCCCTGCTCGGCACACAGCCGGGCGTAGCGCTGCTTGAGTTCGAACTCGAGACCGCGCAGCTCGCGGTAGGCGACGTACAAGAAGTTTCCGCATCCACAGGCCGGGTCCAGCACGCGGAAGGTGACCAGCTCATCGAGCAGGGCGCGCACCTCGGCGGGCGTCGCCGTCGCCTCGACGCGCTCGCGCCACGGTCGCACGATCGTCGGCCCGACGATCTTCATGATGTCGGCCTCGTGCGTGTAGTGGGCTCCGAGACGCTCGCGCCGCTCGTCGCCGAGAATGCCCTCCATGAGCGACCCGAAGATGGTCGGGTCGACCGCACGCCAGTCGAACTCGGACGCCTTCTTCAGGTGCTCGAGCTCGGGCTTCGTCATGAGCACTTTCGCCGGGCGAGCGAACAGCTCGCCGTTGACGTAGCGCGTGCCCGCGTAGCGACCTTGACGGTTGTGGTCGCCCTTCTGGTTCAGCAGCTCGAACAGATACCCGATGTCGCGAGCGCTGTCGGGCTGCGGCGACGCGAGCAGTTCGAGAATCGTCGCCTGCAGGGGGTAGCCGTCGAGCATGCCGAGGTCTTCGGCGAAGAGGCACCACACCATTTGCATGGTGAATCGCTGAATCTCGTCGATCGGCGCCGCCGCCCGGTCGGCGAGCGAGGTGTAGAGATCAGCGATATGGCGCGCTGCGTCGGTCGTGAGCTCGCGCCGGTGCTCGGCGAACACCGGCTCGATCGTCTCGCTCTGCAAGAACAGCAGCGCGTCGTAGCGGTCGGGCAGCTCGGCGAGCGTGAACCGTGCCCGGGCCGCACCCGGAAACCGCCCCGGCTCCCAGATCTCGAACTCGCGGAAGTTGCACGCGATCACCCATCGCGCCGCCGGGATGCCCGCCTCAGGGTTCGACGACTCCAACCAGTAGCGCTGCCGCTGGTCGCGGGCCTTCTCGAGCCCGACCGTCGGCGCCTTCATCTCGACGATCAGCACGCCGGGCCAGTGCAGATCCATGAACCCGGCCGACGTCGCGAAGTCTTCGAACAGCGCCCCGACCTCGGAGCGGTCGCTGCCGTAGCAGGCGAACAGCTCGTTGAGGAAGGTCTGCGCCTCAGCCTTCTCGGTGCCGGCGTAGCCCGACCACTTCGCGACGAAGGCGGCGAGGGCCGCCTGAATCTCGAGACCGCTGCGCACGGCTAGATGAGTCGCAGCGTGTCGCCGGCGTAGTAGGTGTCGTGCATGAAGCGCTTGTGGTTGCGCTCGAGGTCGGCGATGAGCTCGGTCAGTGCGAGCTCGACGTTGTGGTCGCCGCCCGACTTGCGCACCCGCTGCAGCGCCTTCTTCGCGCGGGCCAGGGTGTGCTCGAGGTTGAGCAGCACGTCACTGATCTCGCCGAGAGCCTGCTCGCGCGCGACCTCGGCGGGCGAACGCTCGTCGCGGGCTGCGCTGCTCATGGAGCCTCCGTGAAGGTCGAGTCGGCGTGCCGCCGAACTGCGGCCAGTCTACGGCGCGGCACCGACGTGCGGCGGAGCGTGAGCATCCATGTCAGGGCAATCGCCCTAGGGTCGAACCGTGGACGAGACGACCGGCCCCGGCGAGCCGAGCGTCGAGCTCACCACCCACGGTCTCGGCCCGTGGCCGGGCGGCCCCGAATCCTGGCCGGACGACCCGCGCCTCGACCCCGAGTTGCTCGTCCACGGCGACAGCCGCAACGTCATCGACCGCTACCGCTACTGGAACATGGAGGCGATCGTCGCCGACCTCGACGCGCGGCGGCACCCCTTCCACGTCGCGATCGAGAACTGGCAGCACGACCTCAACATCGGCTCGATCGTGCGCAGCGCCAACGCGTTCCTCGCCGCCGAGGTGCACATCGTCGGCCGCCGCCGCTGGAACAAGCGGGGCGCGATGGTCACCGACCGCTACCAGCACGTGCGGCACCACTCCGACATCGGCGAGCTCGTCGCGTTCGCGCGCGACGCGGGTCTGCCGATCGTGGCCGTCGACAACGTGCCGGGGTCGGTGCCGGTGGAAGCGGAGCCGCTCCCGCGCGCGTGCATCCTGCTCTTCGGACAGGAGGGCCCCGGTCTCTCGGAGGAGGCGCTCGCCGCCGCTGACCGGGTCGTGGAGATCCGGCAGTTCGGGTCGACGCGGTCGATCAACGCGAGCGCCGCGGCCGCCGTCGTGATGCACGAGTGGGTACGCGTGCACGCGGCGGCGGAGGAGCATCCCGAACCGGGCTCTTGACGGCGCCCGCCCCGGGCAGTGGACTGAGCGCATGACGGTGATCACCGACGATCTGCCCGCCCAGCTGATCCACCAGGAGCACCAGCAGTGGGAGGCGATGAGCCGCGGCGAGGGCGGCACGCACGCGCACACCGCGATGCTCGCCGACGCCGTGATGGTCGTGCCGGGAGCGCTGCTCGAGCGCGGCGCGGTGATCGCGGCCCTCGACGGCGTCGTGTGGCGCGACTGCCGCATGAGCGATCAGCGCGTCGTGCGGCTCGGCGACCGGGCGGCGATGCTCGCCTACCGGCTGCACGGCGTGCGCGACGGCGAGCCGGTCGACCTGTGGGCGACCACGACCTACGTCTACAGCGAGGGCCGCTGGCAGGTCGGGGCGCACCAGCAGTCGCCCGCCGGGGACTAGTCAGATGAGCGCCCGCAGGATCATCTGGTTCGCTGCGGTGGTGCTCGTCATCGTCGGGCTGGGGCTCCTGTATCAGGCAGGGCTGCTGGGCAACGTCGCAGTGCCCTAGAACCGCGGTCAGCGCGCGCGGCGGATCCTGATCGGGCCCTTCGCCGTCGAGGGGTCGACGACCTTGCCGCCCTGCGTGATCTCGACCTCGCCGGCGGCGACGAGCCGACGGGCCGCGCGGCGAGCGGGTTCCATCAGCGCGCGCCACGCATCCTCATCGGCGTCGCCCGCGACCGCCCGCGCCGCCTCGCTCGGGCAGATGGTCGCGCCGCCG
>JAIWOM010000079.1 GCA_020216895.1 Microcella sp. | reverse complement strand
CGGAAGCTCAGCGGGGGCCGCGTCGCGGGAGCCAGTCGCACGAGCGGCACGCCCGTCAGCACCAGGCCCCGCACCAGCTCGGGGCGGCGGAGGGCGAGACGAGCGGCGACCCGGCCGCCGAACGAGTGCGCGACGATGACGACGGGGGCGAAGGCCGCGATGGCCTCGGCGACGAGGTCCGCGAAGTCCTCGGTGCCCCAGACCGTCTCGGGGGCGGGCGCCGGGCCGAACCCGGGCAGGTGGATGCTCACGGCATCGAGCCCGGAGAGGATCGTGGCGAAGTCACCGCCATCACGGCCCCAGCCGTGCAGGGCGACGACCCGGGGCGGGGTCGCACCGTGCTTCTCGGCGAGCACGCGGCCGCCGGCGAGGGAGGTGATCACGCGTGCAAGCCTACCGAGCGCCGGCACGCCGCCCGCGGCTCGCGGTGCTTGCTACTCCGCCTGCGGCTCGCAGCGCTTGCTACTCCGCCTGCGGCTCGCAGCGCTTGCTACTCCGCCTGCGGCTCGCGGTTGCCGGCTACTCCGCCTGCGGCTCGTCGGAATCGGTGGCGAGGTGCGGGGCGAGCTCGCGCGGGTCGAGCGTGCCCTCGAGCACCTGGCCGACCTGGGCGACGATGGGCATCGCGACGCCCTTCGACTCGGCGAGCTCGAGCACGGGCCCGACGGAGGCGAGCCCCTCGGCCGTCTGGTTCATCTGCGCGATGACCTGCTCGAAGCCGTAGCCCTGGCCCAGCAGCCGACCGGCAGTGTTGTTGCGCGAGAGCGGCGACTCGCAGGTGGCGATGAGGTCGCCGAGGCCGGCGAGCCCGATCATCGTCTCGGGCCGGGCACCGAAGGCGACGGCGAAGGCGCTGAGCTCGACGAGCCCGCGCGTGATGATCGACGCCTTCGTGTTCTCGCCGTAGCCGACCCCGTCGGCGATGCCCACCGCGACGGCGATGAGGTTCTTGAGTACCCCGCCGAACTCGGTGCCGACCACGTCGGTGTTCACGAACGAGCGGAAGTAGTCGTTCGAAGCCACCGAGGCGACGGCGACCGCGGTGTCGCGGCTGGCGCTGGCGACGACGGCGGCGGTGGGCTCGCGCTTGGCGATCTCCAGGGCGAGGTTGGGGCCGCTGACGACGGCGATGCGCGCCGGGTCGAGGTGAAGCTCCTGCTCGATGACCTCGCTCATGCGCAGTCCGGTGCCGCGCTCGACGCCCTTCATGAGGCTGACGACGGGCACGTCGGCGGGCAGGATGTCCCGGATCGACGCGAGATTGCTGCGCAGGCTCTGGCTGGGCACCGAGAGGTACACCTGCTCGGCGCCGTCGAGCACGTGCTCGAGCGAGTCGTGACCGCGCAGGTTGGCGGGCAGGTTGATGCCTGGCAGGTAGCCGGAGTTGCGGTGCGTCTCGGTGATCTCGTGGGCCACCTCGCGGCGGCGCGCCCAGATCACGACGTCCGAGCCGCCGTCGGCGAGCACCTTCGCGAAGGTGGTGCCCCACGATCCGGCGCCCAGCACGGCGATGCGCTTCGCGCCCTCCCGGGCGGCCGGCGAGGGCAGGCGCACCGCCTCGGTCAGCGGCGGATGCTCGCTCACAGGCGCCCCGTCTCGCTCTGGCCGTGCTCGGACGGGTCCCACCGCTTGGGCGGCGGCGTCTCGCCGCGCAGGTCGCCGAGCAGCTCGGCGATGGCGTTCATGACGCGCTCGGTGCCGGCGGCGAGGGTCGCCTGGTCGAGCGGACGCCCGGCCAGGTCGCTGAGATCGACGGGGTCGCCGATCTTGCAGTAGAGGTCCTTGCGCGGGAAGAAGCTGATCTTCTTCGAGTATCGCGCCATGATCTGCTGCGTGCCCCAGTGGGCGGCCGGGATGATCGGCACGCCCGCCTGCAGGGCCATGCGCACCGCCCCGCTCTTGCCGCGCATCGGCCACAGGTCAGGGTCGCGGGTGAGGCTGCCCTCGGGGTAGATGATGACCGCGAGCTCGCGATCGACGAGCTGCTGCGCCGCCTTGAGCGGAGCGTCCGATCGCCCCCGCCCCTCGCGCTCGACCGGGATCTGCCCCGACCAGCGCAGCACCGCCCCGAGCACCGGGACCCGGAAGACGCTCGCCTTGGCGAGGAACCGCGGCACGCGACCGAGCTTCCACATGTAGCGGCCCATGATGACCGGGTCGATCTCGCTGTAGTGGTTGGGGGCCAGGATGAACGCGCCCGTGCGCGGCAGCTTGTGCCCGTCGACCACGTGGTACTTCGCCATGACGGTCAGCGGGGGCAGCAGGATAGCGGCGATCGTGTGCCAGAGCAGCGTCTTCTCTCGACGCCGACGGCGCGGAGCGGGAGTCGATACGGCGGGCTGCTCGGCGGGGGTGGCGTCAGGCACGGAGTCCAGGGTACTGCCCGGCTCCGCGCACGACCGCGCTAGACGAGCTCGAAGTCGGCGCCGAGCGTCTCGAGCTTGTCGATGAAGAGCTCGTAGCCGCGGCTGATGATGCCGACGTTGCTGATCGTCGAGGTGCCCGTCGCCGCGAGACCGGCGATGAGGTGGCTGAAGCCGCCGCGCAGGTCGGGAACGCGCACCGAGGCACCCGTCAGCGGCGTGGGGCCCTGGATGACCGCCGCCTGCTCGAGGGGACGGCGCGGCACCCGGCGCGTGATGGAGGCGAGTCCTGACTGGTGCACGACGATGTCGGCACCCATCTCGTTGAGCGCCTCAGTGAAGCCGAACCGGTTCTCGTACACGGTCTCGTGCACGACCGACTCGCCCTCCGCCTGCGTGAGCGCGACGATGAGGGGCTGCTGCCAGTCGGTCATGAAGCCCGGGTGCACATCGGTCTCGATCATCACGGGCTTGAGCGGGGTGCCGGGGTGCCAGAACCGGATGCCGTCCTCCAGCACCTCGAACTCGCCGCCGACCTTCCGGAAGACGTTGAGGAAGGTCATCATCTCCTGCTGGCGAGCACCGCCGACGGTGATGTCGCCCTTGGTGGCGAGCGCGGCGGCGGCCCAACTGGCGACCTCGTTGCGGTCGAAGATCGCCGTGTGCTGGTAGCCGCGCAGCGACTCGACGCCCTCGATCACGATCACGCGGTTGGGTTCGACCGAGATGATCGCACCCATCTTCTGCAGGATCGCGATGAGGTCCATGATCTCGGGCTCGATCGCGGCGTTCTTGAGCTCGGTCGTCCCTTCGGCCCGCACGGCCGTCAGCAGCACCTGCTCGGTGGCGCCCACGCTCGGGAAGGGCAGCTCGATGAGGGCGCCCTTGAGCTTCTGGGGCGCCGTCAGGTGGATGCCCTCGTGCTTCTTGTCGACCGTGGCCCCGAACGCGCGCAGCGCGTTGAGGTGGAAGTCGATCGGCCGGTCGCCGATGCGGCAGCCGCCGAGGTCGGGGATGAACGCCTCGCCGAGCTGGTGCAGCAGCGGGCCGCAGAACAGGATCGGGATGCGGCTCGAGCCCGCGTGCGCGTCGATCTCGGCGAAGTGGGCGCTGACCACGTTGCTCGGATCGAGCTTGAGAACGCCCGGCTCGAGGGTGGTGATCTCGACGCCGTGGGCCTTCAGCAGACCGCTGACGACGTGCACGTCGCTGATCTCGGGCACGCCCTTGAGGATGCTCGGGGTGTCGGCCAGGAGGGAGGCCACCATCGCCTTCGTCACGAGGTTCTTGGCCCCGCGCACCTCGATGCGCCCGCGCAGCGGCTTGCCGCCGTGGATCACGATGGTGTCGGAGGTGAGGCCGACGCGAGCGGCGGCCTTCTGCGAGTCCTTGGTGAGCGAATTCATGGGTTGACCTCAGGTGGTGTCGGTCTCGCCCCTCAGCGAGCGGGCAGGGTGGTGGGGCGCCAGGCCTCGCGGCGCGACTCGAAGTCGGTGATGGCCTGCTCGTCGCGCAGCGTCAGGCCGATGTCGTCGAGACCCTCGAGGAGGCGCCAGCGCGTGTAGTCATCAATCTCGAACCGCACCGAGACATTCCCGACGGTGACGGTGCGGGCCTCGAGATCGACGGTCGCCTCCAGGCCCGGGCTCGCCTCGAGCTCGGCCCACAGGCGCTCGACGGTGGGCTCGTCGACGACCCCGGTGAGCAGGCCCTGCTTGCCGGCGTTGCCGCGGAAGATGTCGGCGAACTTCGGGCTGATCACGGCCCGGAATCCGAAGTCGCGCAGGGCCCAGACCGCGTGCTCGCGGCTCGATCCGGTGCCGAAGTCGGGCCCGGCGATGAGGATGCGCGGGTTCGCGTAGGCGGGCTGGTTGAGAATGAACTCCGGGTCCTGCCGCCACGCCGAGAACAGCGCGTCGTCGTAGCCGGTCTTCGTGACCCGCTTGAGGAAGACCGCGGGGATGATCTGGTCGGTGTCGACGTTGCTGCGGCGGAACGGCACCGCGACGCCGGTGATCGTGCTGACCTTCTCCATGACTAGACCGTGGCCCCTTCGATCGAGACGTAGCGAGCATCCACCTCATGGCCGTCGGCCACGAGGTCGGCGACGCTCGACAGCGTGCCGCGCACCGCGGTCGAGGCGGCGACGAGCGGGCTGACGAGGTGCGTGCGCCCGCCCTTGCCCTGGCGGCCCTCGAAGTTGCGGTTGCTCGTCGAGGCCGAGCGCTGGCCCGGCTGCAGCTGATCGGGGTTCATGCCGAGGCACATCGAGCAGCCGGCGAAGCGCCACTCGCCGCCGAACTCCTCGACGATCTTGTCGATGCCCTCGGCTTCGGCCTCGATGCGCACGCGCGCCGAGCCGGGCACGACGATGACGTCGACGCCCTCGGCCTTCTTCTTGCCCTTGATGATCGAGGCGAAGGCGCGCAGGTCGTCGAGGCGGCTGTTCGTGCACGAGCCCATGAAGACCACGTCGACCGGGATCTCCTTCATCGGAGTGCCCGGCGTGAGGGCCATGTACTCGAGCGCGCGCTCGGCGGCGGCACGCTCGTTCGGGTCGGCGATGGCCGCGGGGTCGGGCACCGTCTGGCTGAGCGAGATGCCCTGACCCGGGTTGGTGCCCCAGGTGACGAAGGGCTCGAGCTCGTTCGCGTCGAGGAACACCTCGGCATCGAACACGGCGTCGTCGTCGGTCGCCAGGGTGCGCCAGTACTCGACGGCGGCGTCCCAGTCGGCGCCCTGCGGCGCGTGGGGGCGGCCCTTCAGGTACGCGAACGTCGTCTCGTCGGGGGCGACCATTCCGGCGCGCGCCCCCGCCTCGATCGACATGTTGCAGATCGTCATGCGGCCGTCCATCGAGAGCGAGCGGATGGCCGAGCCGCGGTACTCGAGCACATAGCCCTGCCCGCCCCCGGTGCCGATCTTGGCGATGACGGCGAGGATGATGTCCTTCGCGGTGACGCCCGGCTTGAGCTCGCCCTCGACCGTGATCGCCATCGTCTTGAACGGCTTGAGCGGCAGCGTCTGCGTGGCCAGCACGTGCTCGACCTCACTGGTGCCGATGCCGAAGGCCATCGCGCCGAAGGCGCCGTGCGTGCTCGTGTGCGAGTCGCCGCAGACGACGGTGATGCCCGGCATGGTCAGGCCGAGCTGCGGGCCGACGACGTGCACGATGCCCTGCTCGATGTCGCCCAGCGAGTGCAGGCGGATGCCGAACTCCGCGCAGTTCGCGCGCAGGGTCTCGATCTGCTTGCGGCTGGTCGGCTCGGCGATCGGCTTGTCGATCGCGAGCGTCGGGGTGTTGTGGTCCTCGGTGGCGATGGTGAGGTCGGGGCGGCGCACGGGGCGGCCGGCCATCCGGAGACCATCGAAGGCCTGCGGGCTCGTGACCTCGTGCACCAGGTGCAGGTCGATGTAGATGAGGTCCGGCTCGCCGTTCTGGCCCTTGCTGACCACGTGGGCATCCCACACCTTCTCGGCGAGGGTGCGGGGGCGCGGGGCGGCGGGGGAACTGTCTGTCATGGGGAAATCACCCTTCGTACGTTCACGTCGGAGCGGCCGCGTCGGAACACCGCGGCGAGGATGCGACCTGGGGTGATCAGGACTCGCCGCGGCGACGAAGGAGGTCGGACCGCTCGCGCTTCATGGGGTTCAGGCTATCACCGGGGCAGGCCGCCGCCCGGCGGCGGGGTGTGGCACTCGACGCACGCGCGGATCACCCGGAGCATCTCGTCGAGATCATCGGTGACGAGCAGCAGGTCGAGGTCGTGCGGCGAGATCGTGCCCGCGGCGACCAGGGTCGTGCGCAGCCACTCGACGACGGGGCCCCAGAACGCGGTGCCGACCAGGATCACGGGGAAGTCGTGCAGCTTGCCGGTCTGGATGAGGGTGAGCGCCTCGAACAGCTCGTCGAGGGTGCCGAAGCCGCCCGGCAGGGCGACGAACGCGCACGAGTACCGCACGAACACGGTCTTGCGCACGAAGAAGTGCTCGAAGGGCACGACGGTGTCGGCGTAGGGGTTGGGCTCCTCCTCCCGCGGCAGCTCGATGGCGAGACCGATCGAGCGTCCTCCGACGGATGCGGCGCCGCGGTTGGCCGCCTGCATCAGGCCGGGCCCTCCCCCGGTGATGACGGGATACCCGGCCTCGGCGATGCGGCGCCCCACCTCGACGCCCAGGGCGTACCACGGGTGGTCGGACGCGATGCGGGCCGAGCCGAAGACGGAGACCCCGAACCGCAGCCCGTTGAGCATCGCGAAGGCGCGCTCGAACTCGTGCTCGACGCTGTCGACCCACTCGCGGCTCTCGTCGGCCGAGGTGCGGCCGGCGAGGAACTGCTCCTCGGTGGGGTGCGGGATCACGGCCGGTCGCCGGTCTCCTGCTCGGCCGCACCGTCAACAGCGGGGGCGGCAGGGGCCGCCGCGGGGGCCGCCGCG
>JAIWOM010000078.1 GCA_020216895.1 Microcella sp. | reverse complement strand
ACCCGCCGGTGACCCCGCGGTGCAGGCGCTCGCCGCGCGGCACTACGCGTGGGTGCGCGCCGGGTGGGGCGACGTGGCGCCGAGCGCCGAAGCGTACCTCGGGCTCGGCGACATGTACGTCGCCGACCCGCGCTTCGCGAAGTACTACGGCGGCGCCGAGGGCGCTGAGTACGTGCGCGAGGCGATGGGCGTCTACGCGGCGAGCGAGCTCGCGTAGCTAGCTCGGCACCGGAGCCGGCGGACGCGTCGGTTCCGGCACGCGCAGCAGCGGCAGGGTGACGCCGACCATGGGGCCGATGAGCAGCGCGAACGCGATGGTGCCGAAGCCGACGGTGCCGCCGAGCAGCCAGCCGATGGCGAGCACGGTCACCTCGACGCCCGTGCGCACCTTCCAGATCTTCCAGCCGAAGCGCGCGTGCGCGCCGGTCATGAGCCCGTCGCGCGGGCCGGGGCCGAAGCGGGCCCCGATGTAGAGGCCGGTCGCGATTGCCAGCAGCGCGAGCCCGCCGGCGAACATCAGCCACTGCGCCCACAGCTGGTCGGGCGTCTCGATGACCAGCAGCGCGAGGTCGAGCACCGGTCCGATCAGCAGCACGTTGAGCACGGTGCCGATACCGGGCTTCTGCTTGATCGGGATCCACAGCAGCAGAACACCGAAGCCGATCAGCACGACGATCAGGCCGATCGACAGTCCCGTCTGCACCTCGAGGCCCTGCGCGAAGACCGTCCACGGGTCGAGGCCGACGTTCGCCTGGATCAGAAGGGCGACGGCGATGCCGTAGAAGAACAGGCCCAGCAGCAGCTGGCCCCAGCGGCGGACGAGGATGCGGCGGGATGCGCCGGCGCTCTCGGCCGTGCTGCTCGATGCGCTGCTGCGGGATGTCATGCCGTTCATCCTCCTTGCGCAATTGGCCTTTTCACAAGATGCCAATTCGGGTACCGTGGCCGCATGGCCGCCCTTTCCGCCCGCGCATTGGCCTCTCAGCTCGGCGACTGGCGCCCGCTCGGAGCGACCCCGCTCTACGAGGCGCTCGCCGACCGCATCCGCCTCCTGATCCTCGACGGGCGCGTGACGCTGGGCACACGGATGCCCGCCGAGCGCCTCCTCGCCGACCACGAGCAGCTCAGCCGCACCACGGTCGCCAACGCCTACGCCCGCCTGCGCGAGCTCGGCTACCTGCGCTCGGTCCGCGGATCCGGCAGTGTTGCCCGCCTCCCCGCGCTCGAACCCGGAGCGGCGCCGTTCTCGACCCCGAGCATCGGCGAGCGCCCCGAGCCGGGCGTCGTCGACTTCTCGAAGGCGACCTTGCCGGCGATCCCTCTCGTCGCGGAAGCCGCGCGCGAAGCCGCCGAGCTGCTGCCCGGCTTCTTGCACGAGACCGGGTTCGACGCCTGGGGGCTCCTCGCCGTGCGGCAGGCGATCGCCGACCGCTACACCGCGCGCGGCGTGCCGACGACGGTCGACGAGGTGATGATCACGCTCGGTGCCCAGCACGCGATCGCGCTCGTCGCCCGGACGCTGCTCGCCCGTGGCGACCGTGCCCTCATCGAGTCGCCGAGCTACCCGCACGCCGTCGAGGCCCTCCGCGAGGCGGGTGCCCGGCTGGTCGCCGTGCCGGTCACGACCGATGGCGGCTGGGACGCCGAGGCGCTCGACCAGGTGTTTCCCCGCACAGCGCCCGCGCTCGCGTACCTCATGACCGAGTTCCACAATCCGACCGGCCGTACCATGCCGGCCGAGCAGCGCGCCCTGCTGCTCCGCCGCGCGGCCGAAGCCGGCACGGTGCTGGTGGTCGACGAGACGATGGCCGAGCTGGGCTTCGCTCCCGGTGCGGTGCAGCCCCCGCCCTTCGCCGCGGCCGCCCTCGACGCCCCCGCCGCGCACCGCGCCGAGGTGGTCACGCTCGGGTCGGTCGGAAAGAGCATCTGGGGAGGCGTGCGCCTCGGCTGGATCCGTGCGGATCGCGACCTCATCACCCGCTTCGCCCACGCTCGCCTCGCCGGTGACCTGGGCTCGCCGATTCTCGAGCAGCTCGTGCTGCTGCGCCTGCTCGAGCAGTATGACCGGCTGCTGGATGCCCGCCGCGCCGATCTCCGCGCCGGCCACGCCCTGCTGACCATCGAGCTGGCGCGTCGCTTCCCGACGTGGATCGTGCCGCCCGTCGACGGCGGCCTCAGCCTCTGGGTCAACCTCGGCCAGCCGGTCAGCTCGCAGCTCGCGCTCGCCGCGCGCGCTGAAGGGCTCCTCGTCGGCGCCGGCCCGCGCTTCGCCGTCGACGGAGCGTTCGAGCGGTTCCTCCGTCTGCCGTTCTGCCTGCCGGCCGACACCACGCTCGCCGCCCTCGACCTGCTCGAGCGGGCGTGGGCGCGGGTCGGCGGGTCAGCGGGGGCGCCGGTCGCCGGGCCCGACGACGAGGTGCTGAGCGCCGTCGTGTGAGAATGGAGGCCGCCCGCGCATCCTGACCGATCGGTCGGATTCGGGGGGCGCACCCATCGCCCGCTGTGTGAATACTCAGCGTGCGCTGGGATGCTGATCGGCGCTCCGCGCCCTGCCGCGCCGCACTCACACAGCCACCTCGGGCCCTGAGCCCGCCCCACGACCGGAGTCTCCCAGTGCACCTGCTTTCGGTGTTCAGCCTGCGCAACCGAGCGCTCATCGCCCTGGTCACGATCGTCGTGGGCCTGTTCGGCGGCATCGCCCTCACGACCCTGAAGCAGGAGCTGATCCCCTCCGTCGCCTTCCCGCAGGTGATCGTCATCACCCAGTACCCGGGTGCGGCGCCGGAGATCGTCGAGCAGGACGTCTCGACGCCGATCGAGACCGCCGTGCAGGGCATCCCGGGCCTCGATGGCTCGAACGCGACCTCGAGCACCGGCTTCTCGATCGTGTCGGCGAGCTTCGCCTTCGGCACCGACCTGGTGCGCACCGAGCAGCGCGTGCAGCTCGCCATCAACCGCCTCGACCTGCCGAACGACGTCGAGCCGCGCGTGCTCACCGGCTCCATCGACGACTTCCCGATCCTGCAGGTCGCGGTCACGAGCAACCTCACCCCCGGCGAGCTGGAGGCGGCGCTCGAGTCGCAGGCCGTCACCGAGCTGACCGACCTCGACGGCGTGCGCGAAGTCTCGATCCAGGGCGCCGTCGGCGAGCGCGTGACGATCACCCCCGACAAGGAGGAGCTGTTCGCGCGCGGGCTGTCGACGGCCGACATCACCGACGCCCTCGACGCCTACGGCGTGCTGCTGCCCGCCGGTGTGATCACCGAGGACGGCTTCGAGCTGCCCGTCATCTCGGGCGTGCGCATCACGACCGCCGACGAGCTCGCGGCCCTGCCGCTGCTCACCGCCGACGTCGCCGGCACGTCGATCTCCGACGTCGCCACGGTCGAGGTCGAGAACGACCCGGTCACCGGCTACTCGCGCGTCAACGGCGAGCCCGCCCTCACGCTCGCCATCACGAAGACGCCCGCCGGCAACACGGTCGAGGTCTCCCGTGCCGTGCAGGCGGCCCTGCCCGCGATCGCCGACGCGATCGGTTCGGGCACCGAGTTCACCGTCGTCTTCGACCAGGCCCCGTTCATCGAGAAGTCGATCGAGGCGCTGGCGACCGAGGGTCTGCTCGGTCTCGCCTTCGCCGTCATCGTCATCCTGATCTTCCTGCTCTCGGTGCGGTCGACGATCATCACGGCGATCTCGATCCCGACCTCGGTGCTGCTGACGTTCATCGGCATGCAGGTCGCCGGCTACACCCTGAACATCCTCACGCTCGGCGCGATCACGATCGCGGTCGGCCGCGTCGTCGACGACTCGATCGTCGTCGTCGAGAACATCAAGCGGCACCTCGCCCGCGGCGAGGAGAAGACGCAGGCGATCCTCATCGGCGTCAAGGAGGTCGCCGGCGCCATCACCGCCGCCACCGCCACCACGATCGCGGTCTTCCTGCCCGTCGCCCTCGTCGGCGACATCACCGGTGAGCTGTTCCGGCCCTTCGCCCTCACCACCGCGATCGCGCTCGCGGCCTCGCTGTTCGTCTCGCTGACGATCGTGCCCGTGCTCTCGTACTGGTTCCTCCGCGCGCCGAAGCCGAAGGCCGCCCGTCGCGGCCGTCGCGCCCTCGCCGAGGCGCCGGCCGGGTCCGTGGAGACCCCCGAGGTCGCCGAAACCGTCGACAACGCCGCGGCTGCGGACGTCGTCGGCGCGGCCGCGACCACCGAGGCCGACGAGCAGGCTCGGCCGCTCAGCCTCGAGGAGGAGTCGGCGCGGCCCACGCTGCTGCAGCGCGGCTACCTGCCCGTCATCCGGTGGACCCTCAAGCGGCCCGTCGCGACGCTACTGCTGGCGGTGCTCGTGCTCGTCGGCACGGGTGCGCTGTCGACTGGCCTGCAGACCAACTTCATCGGCAACTCCGGCCAGAACACGCTCACCGTCGCGCAGACCCTGCCCAACGGCTCGAGCCTGGAGGAGCTCGACGCGGCCGCCACCGTCGTCGAGGAGGAGCTGCTCGCGATCGACGGCATCACGACCGTGCAGGCCTCGATCGGCTCCGGCACCGGAACCCTCGCCGCGATCTTCGGCGGCAGCGACATCACCTTCTCGCTGACGACCGACGAGTCGTTCGACCAGGACGAGCTCCAGGCCACGGTGCGCGAGGCGCTCGCCGACCTCACCGACGTGGGCGAGCTGAGCGTGCAGACGCAGCAGGGCCCCGCCTTCGGCGGCAGCGACATCGAGATCGACCTCACGGCGCCCAGCCGCGACGACCTCGAGGCGGCCACGGCCGACCTGCTCGAGGCCGTGCGCGACCTCGACGTCACCGCCGAGGCCACCAGCAACCTCTCCGACACGCAGCCCTACCTCGCGATCCAGGTCGACCGCGAGCGCGCGGCCGAGCTCGGCCTGAGCGAGATCGCCGTCGGCGGCATCGTCACCGGGGCGATGTTCCCGGCCTCGGTGGGCAGCGTCGTCATCGACGACCGCACCCTGTCGATCTTCCTCCGCGACACGGATGCTCCGACCACGGTCGAGGAGCTGCGCGAGTTCAGCATCCCGACCGCCCTGGGGCCGCAGCCGCTCGAGGAGCTCGCCACCATCGAGCAGGTCGACGGCCCGGCGAGCATCACGACGGTGCGCGGGGTGCGCAGCGCCACGATCACGGTCACCCCGTCGGTGCAGAACATCGGTGCGGCCACGGTCGCCGTTCAGGAGGCCGTCGACAGCGCCGATCTGCCCGACGGCGTGCAGGCCAGCCTCGGCGGTGTGGCCTCGCAACAGTCGGAGGCCTTCAGCCAGCTCGGCCTCGCCCTGCTCGCGGCGATCCTCATCGTCTACGTGATCATGGTCGCGACCTTCCGCAGCCTGCGGCAGCCGCTGCTGCTGCTCATCTCGGTGCCGTTCGCGGCGACGGGCGCGATCGGCCTGCAGCTCATCGCCGACATCCCGCTGGGCGTTCCCTCGCTCATCGGTGTGCTCATGCTGGTCGGCATCGTGGTGACGAACGCGATCATGCTCATCGACCTCGTCAACCAGTACCGCGAGCGCGGGCTGAGCGCCTACCAGGCGCTCATCGAGGGCGGCTCGCGCCGTCTGCGCCCGATCCTCATGACGGCCGCGGCGACGATCTTCGCGCTCACCCCGCTGGCGATCGGTATCACCGGCAGTGGCGGGTTCATCTCGCAGCCGCTCGCCATCGTCGTCATCGGCGGACTCATCTCGTCGACCCTGCTGACCCTCGTGGTGCTGCCCGCGCTGTACTACGTCGTCGAGGGCGCCAAG
Source organism: Microcella sp. (assembly GCA_020216895.1). GTDB lineage: Bacteria > Actinomycetota > Actinomycetes > Actinomycetales > Microbacteriaceae > Microcella. Next base: position 1,049 of record JAIWOM010000078.1, on the reverse strand, counting down.
GAGCGCAAGGCCGAGCGCCTGGAGCGCAAGGCCGCCCGGCGCGAGGCGAAGGCGGCGCGCGCCGCGCAGTAGCCGTCGCGGTCGGTCGGGGGTGTTGCTAGCGTGAGCACACCCCCGACCGAAAGCGACTCGCCATGACCGCCCCCGCCCCCGCCGACGATCGCGGCTCCGCCTCGACGAGCGACCCCTCGAGCGATTCCACGACCGTCTCCCCGGGCGTCTTCACGCAGACGACGGTGCAGCTTGCGCCGTACCGCATCCAGTGGCTCGCCCGCATCATGTACGGCAACGTCTTCGAGTTCGTCGTGATCGGCGTCATCATCGTCAACGCCGCCGCGCTCGCGCTGCTGACCTACAGCGACCTCGACCCGCAGGTCGCCGCGGTCGCTCGCACGATCGACCGCGCCGCGCTCGTCTTCTACACGGTCGAGGTGATCCTGCGGCTCATCTCCTACGGCGCCAAGCCGTGGATGTTCTTCCGCAACCCGTGGAACGTCTTCGACTTCCTCATCGTCGTGCTCATCCCGTTCCTCGACGGCGGCACGGTCATCTTCCGGCTCGTGCGCCTGCTGCGCATCCTGCGCATCTTCCGCTTCCTGCCGGAGGCGCGCATCCTCATGCTCTCGATGATCAAGTCGGTCGCGCCGCTCGCGAGCCTGGCGGTGCTCATCCTCTTCCTGATGTTCATCTACGCCATGGCCGGCGTGTACCTGTTCGGGCAGCAGGCGCCCGACCGCTGGGGCGATATCGGCACCGCGATGATCACGCTCACGGTCATGCTGACCCTCGAGAACTTCCCCGACTCCTTCCTCGGCGGCCTCGCGATCACCCCGTGGGCCCTGCTGTACTTCCTGAGCTACATGTTCTTCATCGTGTTCACGGTGCTGAACATCCTCATCGGCATCGTCATCACCGCCATGGACCAGGCGCGCGAGGAGGTCACGGCCGATCGCGCGAAGGAGGGGCTGCCGACCGCGACGGGCACCATCCGGCTGCCGTCGCCCGCCGAGCGCGCCGCCGACGCGGATGCTCGCGCGGCCCGCGCCGAG
>JAIWOM010000077.1 GCA_020216895.1 Microcella sp. | reverse complement strand
AGCATCAACGGCGTGCTGCACCTCGTCGGCGGGTGGCGCGGCGGCTCGGGGTTCGACGACTTCGACTGGCTCGAGCGCCGCGTGCTCACCACCCTGCGGGCGCTCAGCCGCGAGCTGCGCGACGACCTGGCGGCGTCGGGCGCGGGGCGCCTGGCGATCGTGAGCTCCGCATCCGTCGCCGCACCCACGTGGGGCATGGCCAACTACGTGACCCTCAAGGCGGCGGCCGAGATGTGGGTGCAGGCGATCGCGGGCACCTGGCGGGCCAAGCAGGAGCCGGCCGCGGCCGTGACCTTCATCGTCGGCGCGCTCGACGACTCCGGGGTGACCGAGCTGCTCGCCACCACCTGCGCCGGGCTGTGGAGCCTGCCGACCGAGGAGCTCAACGGTGCGCTCATCGACCTCAGCCGCGCCCCCGAGCCATCCGCGGCGGCGGCCACCGAGCCCGCCGCCGACCAGGGAGAATAAACTCCGTGACGCGCATCCATGACACCAGCTTCCGCGGGTTCGCCAGCGACAACTACGCGGGCGTGCACCCCGAGGTTCTCGCCGCGATCGCCGACGCCAACGGCGGCCACCAGATCTCGTACGGGGAGGACCAGTACACGGCCCGCCTCGCCGAGGTCGTGAAGGCCGAGTTCGGCGAGCAGGCCGAGGTCTTCCCCGTCTTCAACGGCACGGGCGCGAACGTGCTCGCCCTCACCGCGCTCATGCCGCGCTGGGGTGCCGTGATCGCGAGCGGCACCGCGCACATCCACACCGACGAGGGCGGGGCGCCCGAGCGCATCAGCAGCCTGAAGCTGTTCACCGTGCCGACGCCCGACGGCAAGCTGACGCCCGAGCTCGTCGCGACCGAGGCCTTCGGCTGGGGCGACGAGCACCGCGCGCAGCCGCTCGCCGTGAGCATCACCAACACCACCGAGCTCGGCACGCTGTATACGCCCGACGAGGTGCGCGCGATCGCCGACTACGCGCACGCGCACGGCATGGCCGTGCACCTCGACGGCGCCCGGGTCTGGAACGCCGCCGCCGCCCTCGGCACCAGCATGCGGGCCTTCACGGTCGACGCCGGGGTCGACATCCTGTCGCTCGGGGGCACCAAGAACGGCCTGCTGGGCGCCGAGGCCATCGTCGTGCTCAACCCCGACCGCGTCGAGGGGCTCATCTACCTGCGCAAGATGTACATGCAGCTGGCGAGCAAGATGCGCTTCCTCTCGGCGCAGCTGCTGACCCTGTTCGACGAGGGCCTGGGCATCCGCTCGGCCACGCACGCGAACGCCATGGCCGCGCGGCTGCGCGCGGGCCTCGAGGGGATGCTCGCCGACGGCTCGCTGCCCGCCGGCTCGCTCGGCTTCAGCCAGCAGACCCAGGCCAACGCGGTGTTCGCGCTGCTCGCCAACGACGCCGCCGACCGGATCCGCGAGCGCGTGCGCTTCTACGACTGGGACCGCGCCCGCGGTGAGGTGCGCTGGATGTGCGCTTTCGACACCACCGAGGCCGACATCGACGCCTTCCTGCAGGTCATCCGCGAGGAGCTCACCCGGTAGCGGCCCCGACGCGGCGTCACGTCGATTGCGCCATATATCGAAAAACGATAGTTTTCTGTCGTTCCTCGATAGATCGGAGTCGTCGTGCCCCGCTGGACCCGCGTCCCCCTGCTCACGCTGCTCGCCCTGATCGGCCTGCTCGTGCTCGCCCTGCAGATCGGCGCCCTGCCGATTCTCGCCCGCGAGTGGACCATCGAGGCACCCGAGTTCGCGTACCTCGCCTTACCGCTTGCCGTCGGGGCTGTCGGGGCCGGAATCTGCGTGCAGCTGGCCCTGGTCGCGACCGGTCGACTCGTCGGCTTCGTGCATCGCGGCCGCATCTTCGACCGCGCGGCGCTGCCCTGGGTCGACGGGCTCGTCGTCTGCGGCGCCCTCGCCACCGGCATCGTGCTGCTGACGTTCATCGTGCTGTCCGCTGCGGGTACCGGCGGGCCGCCCGCGCTGAGCATCCTCATGATCGTCGCCATCATCGGTGGGGCGACCGCGACCCTGCTGCTGCTGGTCATGCGGGCGCTCCTGCGACAGGCGGTCGCCCTCGACGCCGAGCTGCGCGAGGTCGTGTGATGGCGATCGTCATCACCATCGACCGCATGCTGGCCGAACGCCGCCTCAGCGTCGGCGAGTTCGCCGAGCGCATCGGCATCACACCCGCGAACGTGGCCGTGCTGAAGAACGGCCGCGCCAAGGCCGTGCGCTTCACCACGCTCGACGCCATCTGCCGGGTGCTCGACTGCCAGCCGGGCGAGATCCTGCAGTGGGAGCCCGACGCCGACTGATCGACCCCGATCGCCGCGGGCGGGATGCTCGCCGCGCCCTCAGCACCCCCCAAGCCGCGCCGCGCACGCTGGAGGGGTGAGCAGCTCCGACCCGCGCATCCTGCAGCCCGGCGACCCTGGGTACGAGGCCGCGGGTGCCCCTGCCCGGCCCCGGCACGCTGATCGCGCTCGGCGGTCTCGCCCTCCTCGGCACCGAGAGCGAGCGGGCGAAGCGGCTCAACGAGCAGGGAGTCGCGCTCGCGAAGCGGGCTGCCGCCAGCGCCAAGGCGGCGCGCGCGAAACGCGCCGCCCAGAAGGAGCCGCCGCGGGCGTAGCGTGGAGCCCATGCGATTCGGACTCTTCGTTCCCCAGGGCTGGCGCCACGACCTCGTCGACATCGACCCGAACGACCAGTGGGCGGTGATGAAGCGGCTCGCGCAGCACGCCGACCGCGGGCCGTGGGAGTCGATCTGGGTCTACGACCACTTCCACACCGTCCCGGTGCCGAGCGACGAGGCGACGCACGAGGCCTGGACGCTCATGTCGGCGTTCGGCGCGATCACCGAGCGCGTGCGCCTCGGCCAGATGTGCACGTGCATGGGCTACCGCAACCCCGCCTACCTGGCGAAGGTCGCCGCGACGGTCGACCACGTCTCGGGCGGCCGCGTCGAGATGGGCATCGGCGGCGGCTGGTACGAGCACGAGTGGCGCGCCTACGGCTACGGGTTCCCCGAAATCGGCGACCGCCTGCGCGCGCTCGACGAGGGCGTGCAGATCATGCGGCAGGCATGGTCGCAGGGCACGGCGACGCTCGACGGCCGGTACTTCCAGGTCGACGGGGCGATCGTCCGGCCGCTTCCCGTGCAGGCGGAGGGCATCCCGCTGTGGATCGCTGGCGGCGGCGAGAAGGTGACCCTGCGCATCGCCGCGCAGTACGGGCAGTACACGAACTTCGGGGGCAGCGCCGAAGAGTTCGCGGCGAAGAGCGAGATCCTCCGCGGTCACTGCGAGCGGCTCGGCACGAGCTTCGACGCGATCACCCGCTCGTCGAACTACAACACGGTCATCGGCCGCGACGAGGCCGAGGTGGCCGACCGCATCGCGGCGATCGAGGCGCGCCTGACCCGCTTCATCGGGGCTGAGCGCGCGACGAAGGCCGTGGCCGACCTGCGCAACGGCGCGGGGCTCGCGGGCACGCCCGAGCAGATCGTCGAGAAGCTGCAGGGCATGCAGGCGCTCGGCATGACCTACGCGATCACCTACTTCGCCGAGGCCGCCTACGACACGAGCGGCATCGAGCTGTTCGAGCGCGAGGTGATCCCCGCCCTGCAGTAGTCTCGGTCGTCCGCGACGGGGCCAGTGTGCCCGGTGTCGCGGCCCGATCGAGAGGATGCCCGTGCTCGAGGCGCTCATCGCCGGCGTGCTCGCCGGCTATGCCATCGCGATCCCCGTGGGGGCGATCGCGGCCCTGCTCATCACGCTCGGCGCGCAGCACGGCGCCCGCGTGGCGGCGGGCGGCGCACTCGGAGCGGCCACCGTCGACGGTATGTACGCGTCCGTCGCCGTGACGGCCGGCGCGGTCATCGCGCCGATCATCGCGACGGTGGAAGAGCCCCTGCGCTGGATCTCGGTCGCCGTGCTCGTCGTGCTCGGTGTGACGCTCGCGGTGCCCGCCTTCCGGCGGCGAACCGCCCCGGTGGCGGCGGCGACGATCGACGACGACGCGACGGGCAGCGGGTCCACCTCCGATGGTGCGGATGCGGAGCCCCGCCCCCGCGTCCGCCCCACGACCTTCCGCCGCCTGTTCGTGACGGTCGGCGCACTGACGCTCGTCAACCCGGTCACGGTGATCTACTTCGCGGCGCTCGTCGGCAGCTCGACGCTCGCCGTCGATGCCGCGCCCGCCGAGCGCATCGTGTTCGTGCTCGCTGCCTTCGCCGCATCGCTCAGCTGGCAGCTGCTGCTGACGACCGCGGGGTCGCTCATCGGGCGCGTGCTGACCGGGCCGACGGGGGCGCGCATCACCGCCCTGGTCGGCGGCGCGCTCGTCATCGCGCTCGCGGTGCGTGCGGCGCTCGTGCCGTAGGCCGGGCGCGAGCAGACGCAGGACTACAGCTGCAGGTCGGCCTCGAGGTCGCCGACCCCGGCGACCGCCGCGTCGGCCATGCGCTCGACGATCAGGTCGTCGCCGTCGGGCGACACCTGCACGCGCACCACATCGCCGTCGCTGATCGTGCCGGCCAGGATGGCGCGGGCGAGCGCGTCGTCGATCTCGTGCTGCATGAGCCGGCGCAGCGGGCGCGCGCCGTACACGGGGTCGTAGCCGCGCTCGGCGAGCCAGGTGCGGGCATCCGGCGTCACCGCCAGCTGCAGGCGGCGCTCGGCGAGACGGCGCTCGAGACGATCGATCTGCAGCGAGACGATCTGGCCGAGGTCATCGGTCGTCAGCGGCGAGAACACGACGATGTCGTCGAGGCGGTTGACGAACTCGGGCTTGAAGGCCTGCCGCACCACCTCGTTGACGCCCGCGACCTTGGCCGGCCAGTCGAGCGCCGGGTCGATGAGCAGCTGCGAGCCCAGGTTCGAGGTCAGGATGAGGATCGTGTTGCGGAAGTCGACCGTACGGCCCTGGCCGTCGGTGAGGCGGCCGTCGTCGAGCACCTGCAACAGCAGGTCGAAGACCTCAGGATGCGCCTTCTCGACCTCGTCGAGGAGGATCACCGAGTACGGCCGGCGGCGCACGGCCTCGGTCAGCTGACCTCCCTGCTCGTAGCCCACGTAGCCGGGAGGGGCGCCGATGAGCCGCGAGACGCTGAACTTCTCGCCGTACTCGCTCATGTCGATGCGCACCATCGACTTCTCGTCATCGAACAGGTAGTCGGCGAGCGCCTTGGCGAGCTCGGTCTTGCCGACGCCGGTCGGGCCGAGGAAGAGGAACGAGCCGGTCGGGCGATCGGGGTCGCTGATGCCGGCGCGCGTGCGGCGCACGGCCTCGCTGACCGCGGTCACGGCGTCCTTCTGGCCGATGATGCGCTTGCCGAGCTCGGCCTCCAGCGTCAGCAGCTTCTCGGTCTCGCCCTGCGTCAGCTTGTCGACCGGGATGCCCGTCCAGGCCGCCACGACCGCGGCGATGTCATCGTCGGTCACCTGGTCGTTGACCATGCGCGGGCCGCTCTCGGCGGTCTCGGCCTCGGCCAGCTGCTTCTCGATGCCCGGGATCACCTCGTAGTTGAGCTTCGACGCGGTCTGGTAGTCGCCCTCGCGCATGGCGCGGTCGAGCTCGATGCGCGCGTCGTTGAGGCGCGTCTTGAGGTCGCCGACGGCGGTCAGGCCCGACTTCTCGGCGGCCCAGCGCTTCTCGAGAGCATCCCGCTGGGCGGTCTTCTCGGCGAGCTCCTCGCGCAGCTTCGCCAGGCGCGCCTTCGAGGCCTCGTCCTTCTCCTTCTTGAGGGCGAGCTCCTCGATCTCGAGGCGGGTGACGGCGCGCTTGAGCTCGTCGAGCTCGACGGGGCTCGACTCGATCTCCATCTTCAGTCGGCTGGCGGCCTCGTCGACGAGGTCGATCGCCTTGTCGGGCAGCTGACGGCTGGTGATGTAGCGGTTGCTCAGGGTGGCCGCGGCGACGAGCGCGCTGTCGGCGATGGCGACCTTGTGGTGGGCCTCGAAGCGCTCCTTGAGGCCGCGGAGGATCGCCACGGTGTCCTCGACGCTGGGCTCGCCGACGTAGACCTGCTGGAAGCGGCGCTCGAGCGCGGCGTCCTTCTCGATGAACTCGCGGTACTCGTTGAGCGTGGTCGCGCCGATCAGGCGCAGCTCACCGCGGGCGAGCATCGGCTTGAGCATGTTCGCGGCGGCGACCGAGCCCTCGCCGCCGCCCGCGCCCATGAGGGTGTGCAGCTCGTCGATGAAGGTGATGACCTGGCCGTTCGACTCGTCGATCTCCTTGAGCACGGCCTTGAGGCGCTCCTCGAACTCACCGCGGTACTTCGCCCCGGCGATGAGGGCCGCGATGTCGAGGCCGACGAGCTGCTTGTCCTTGAGCGAGTCGGGCACGTCGCCCGCGACGATGCGCTGGGCGAGACCCTCGACGACGGCGGTCTTGCCGACGCCGGGCTCGCCGATCAGCACGGGGTTGTTCTTGGTGCGGCGGCTGAGCACCTGGCTCACGCGCCGGATCTCCGCATCGCGCCCGATGACGGGGTCGAGCTTGCCCGAGCGGGCGATCTCGGTGAGGTTGATGCCGTACTGCTCGAGGGCAGACTTCTGGGGCTCCTGGCTGGAGGGGGCTCCCTGCATGTTGGCCATCGTGTGCACTCCTGAGTCAAACCTGAGTCGGTCTGACTCAAGTTTACGACGCGGAACCTGAGTGCGCCAGGTCAGACGGAGGCAGGCGGCTCCGCCGAGGGCGAACGGGGCGCAGGCGGCGGGGTCGACGACGCTGAGGTCGACGGCGCTGGGGTCGACGGCGCCGCGACCGCATCGATGAGCGCGCGCCACCGCTCGAGCGCCTGCGCCGGGCC
>JAIWOM010000076.1 GCA_020216895.1 Microcella sp. | reverse complement strand
CGTGGGCGGTGCTCGTCGTGGGCATCCTGTCGCCGCTCGCCTATGTCGCGGTGCTCGCCGCCTACCAGCTCGCCCCCGTCGCGGTCGTGGCGCCGGCGCGCGAGGCGAGCGTCGTGCTGATCGCCCTCGCCGGCTGGCTGATCTTCCGTGAGCCGCACCCGGCGCGGCGCCTGCTCGGCAGCGTCGTGGTGCTCGCCGGCATCGCCCTGCTCGCGCTCGGCTGAGGCGACGGCGCGCCGGGACAATCGGGACCTTCGGCCTGCTGTGCGACGCCTGAACGCCCTGCTATTGTTCGGAACTGAATGCGTTTCGCGCATCCCCGCCCCTGAACCAGAAAGTCCCGACATGACTGTGTCCCGCACCCGCCGCATCTCCGCTGCGGCGCTCGCCCTGGCCCTCGGTACGGCCGGCATCCTCGCTGCCACTCCGGCGAGCGCCGTCACCGAGCGCGTTCTCACCACCGACTGGTGGTGGTCTGACGTCACCGATGAGGGCATGATCGGCGATGCCTTCCCCTTCTACGAGGACTACCTCGGCAGCGGTGTCGACGTCGAGGGCTTCACCGACGATGCCTTCGACGACTTCCTCCAGATCTCCGCGGACGTCACCTACGGCGTGACCACGCTGCCGCTCGACTACGCCGGCGTGTCTCGCGCGACGGTCGGCGGGCTCACCACGATCGTGGCGAGCGCCACCGCCGACTTCGGCGACGGGGTCTCGGTCGTCGTGCAGCGGACGCTCGAGCTGCAGGGCTCGTTCGCCCGGTGGAGCTGGACCGTGACGCCGACCGGTGCGACCGCTGCCGAGTTCACGATCGTCGAGGACGGCAACCTCGGCTCGGATGAGGACTCGGTGTTCCTCGGCAGCGGCGCGACGCGCGTCTCGTACGAGGATGGCGGCAACGACCCGATCATCGGCTACAGCTTCGCCAACATGAGCCCCACCGTGGCCGATGGCGACGACGACGTGGTCGTCACGTTCACCGGTGACCAGGCCGCGGTGCTCACCGTCGCGCTCTGGGACTTCGACCCCTGCTCGTTCGACGCGGCCCTCGCGGCTGCCCAGGCGGCCCTGCCCACGCTCGCGGCCGACTTCGGTGACGCTCTCGGCTCGTTCTACGCCGAGGACTGCCTGACCGTCGAGACCCCCGCCCTCGTGAGCGGTGCGACCGACCAGCGCCTCGACATCATCGAGTCGGCCGACCTCGAGTCGAACTGGGACTACCTCTACGGTGGGGCGATCGCCGACCCCGAGGACGGACTCACCTTCGTCGTGCTCGACGCTCCGGCGGGTCTCTCGTTCTCCCTGGTGGCCGACGACGTCGACAACGATGAGCCGCAGCTGCGGATGGCCGGCAGCCCGACGACGGGGGGTGAGGTCCGCCTGCTCTTCTACTACACCGATGGCGACAACTTCTACCCGCTCGAGGTGGCCTTCGACGTCGAGGTCGGACTCGCCGCGACCGGGCCGAGCGACGTGGCTCCGGCCGTGCTGGGAGTCGCCGCCGCATTCCTCGGCGCGGGCGCCCTGCTGCTGGTGGCCCGCCGCCGCTTCGCGCGGCGCTGACGCCCAGCCGGACACCTCTCGGGGGTGCGCGCCGACCGGCGCGCACCCCCGAGCCGTCCGCACTAGACTCGGGCTCGACCCACTGAAGGAGCAGCACATGATCGCCGACGTTCTGGCCGAGGCCACCGAGAAGATGACGAAGGCCGTCGAGGTCGCGAAGGAGGACTTCGCGACGGTTCGCACCGGTCGTGCCAACCCGCAGCTGTTCCAGAAGATCATGGTGGAGTACTACGGCACGCCCACGCCGCTTGCGCAGCTCGCGAGCCTGCAGAACCCCGAGGCGCGCACCATCATCATCACGCCCTACGACAAGAGCGCCCTCAAGGAGATCGAGAAGGCGATCGTGAACTTCCCGAACCTCGGCGCGAACCCGAGCAACGACGGCGAGATCATCCGCGTCACGATGCCCGAGCTGACGGAGGACCGTCGCAAGGAGTACGTGAAGATCGTCAAGCAGAAGGCGGAGGACTGCAAGGTCGCCATCCGCAACGTGCGTCGCAAGGCCAAGGACGATCTCGACGCCCTCAAGAGCGAGGTCGGCGATGACGAGGTCGCCCGTGCCGAAAAGGAGCTCGAGGCGATCACCAAGCGCGCCACCGACGCGGCTGACGAGGCGTTCAAGAAGAAGGAAGCCGAGCTTCTCGAGGTCTAGATGGCCGACACCGAGAACTCTCCTGAGCGCCCGCGTCGCGGACGCGCGGCGTCGGCGCGCGACGAGGTCGAGGCCGCCATCCACGACATCGAGACCAAGGTGCACGATCTCGAGGCGAAGGCCCGCGAGATCGACGCGCGCATCGAGGCGCGTGCCGGCCGCAACCTGACGAAGGCGATCTTCTTCGGCCTCGTGCTGGGCTTCTCGCTGCTGTTCAGCCTCATCGTGGTCAAAGAGCTGTTCATGCTGTTCGCGGGGGCCCTCGTCGCCTTCACCGTCTACGAGCTCGCCAGCGCCCTGCGCTTCGCCGGCCGCGACATCCCGCGCGTTCCGCTCGTGGCCGTCTCGCTCGGCATGGTGCCGGCCGCCTTCTACGGCGGCGCCGCGGGCCTCTGGTGGGCGTACCTCGCGGCGGTCGGCATCGTCAGCCTGTGGCGCATCGTCGAGACCGTGCGGCCCGCGATGCGGCAGCCGAGCGTCTCGCTGCGCACCGACCTCGCGGCCGGCATCTTCGTGCTCAGCTACGTGCCGCTGCTGGCCGGGTTCGCCGTCGTCATGACCGCCCGCGACGGCGGGCAGTGGTGGGTGCTCGCCTACCTCATCGTCGTCATCGCGATCGATACCGGCGCGTACGCCTCGGGCATCCTCTTCGGCAAGCACCCGATGGCGCCGCGCATCAGCCCCAAGAAGACCTGGGAGGGCTTCGCCGGCTCGGTCGTCGCCGCGACCATCGCGGGCATCCTGCTCGCGGTGCTGATGATCGGTGCCGAGTGGTGGGTGGGGCTCGTGCTGGCGCTGACCCTGGTCGGGGTGGCGACCCTCGGCGACCTGACCGAGTCGCTCATCAAGCGCGACCTCGGCATCAAGGACATCTCGACCTGGCTGCCCGGGCACGGCGGCTTCCTCGACCGCCTCGATTCGATGCTGCCGGCGACGATCGCCGCGTACGTGATCTTCAGCCTCCTCGGCTGACCGTGCACGCGCGCGCGCGCGACTGCGGCAGAATGGGGCGGTGACCTCGACCTTCCCGCTCGCCCGCTCCGGAAAGCCCGGCTACGACCAGGCCGAGGTCGACGCGTTCCTCGACCGGGCCCGCGAGGCCTTCGCCGCGACGGCAGCCGATGCCGGGATGTCGAGCGATGACATCCGCCACACCGCCTTCCGCGTCCGGCGCGGCAAGGGGTACTCCGCCCGGCACGTGGATGCTGCGCTCGAGCGCCTCGAGGAGGCCTTCGCCGCGCGGGAGCGGGAGCGGGAGCTCGCGGCGCGCGGCACGGAGGAGTACCACGCCGAGATCCGAGCCCTCGCGCAGGAGATCATCGACCGGCTGGCCCGGCCGGACGGGGCGAAGTTCCGCCGGGTGAACCCGTTCGCACGGGGCTACCACCCGGCCGATGTCGACGCCTTCTCCGCCCGGATCTCCGCCTACGTGCAGGAGGGGCGCGCCCTCCCGGTGGAGGTCGTCCGCACCATCGCGTTCCGGTCGCGGTACCGCGGCTACGACGAGGCGCAGGTCGATCTGCTGCTCGACGCGGTGGTCCGCGTCATGCTCGCGCTTCGCTGACCCCGGGGCTCGGCCCGGGCATCCGGTAGACTCGACCCACTGTGGGCAGGCATGCAGCGGCGACGACGCGCCCCACTGCACAGCAGACGCGACGCGGGGGCGCTGCTCAGCGACCCCAGGCGGCGTCTGTCGAGCGCCATGTCCGGCGGCCCTGGTCGCTGCCCCTCTTCGCCTCCGTCGCCTCGGCCGCGCTCGTCCTCGCCGTCATGACCGACCACTCGCCCGTCATGGCGATGGAGGTCTCGGCGCCCGGTCCGCAGGCTCCCGGGCAGGAGGTCCTGGCGACCGATGACTACGTGAGCAGCATCGATCGCGGCGAGTGGAAGACCTCGCAGCTGGTCGCCTACGGCGTCGCACCCGCCGCGGGCACGCCCGACCCGGGTTCGGCGAAGGCGATCGCCCGCGAGATGGTCGAGGCCCGCGGCTGGGGCTCCGCGCAGTACGACTGCCTCGTGGCGCTGTGGAACAAGGAGTCGGGCTGGAACGTCTACGCCCACAACAGGAGCTCCGGCGCCTACGGGATTCCGCAGGCGCTGCCCGGTAGCAAGATGGCGGTGGCCGGCGCCGACTGGGCGACCAACCCGCGCACCCAGATCACCTGGGGTCTCGCCTACATCACGGGCCGGTACGGCAACCCCTGCGGCGCGTGGGAGCACAGCCAGCGCGTCGGCTGGTACTAGGCGCGGCGCCATGCCCCGCAGCAACCGGCCCCGTGGCCGCCGTGGCGCCGATCGCCCGGACGAGCCGCTCGACCTCGATCGGATCACCGCCGGACTGCGGCGGGTGGAGACCAAGCGCTCCGGCAGCTGGAACGTGCAGCAGGTCGGGCAGGCAGCGGCTCAGAAGGTCTACCGCTGCCCCGGGTGCGCGCTCGACGTGCCGATCGGTCAGGCGCACATCGTCGCCTGGCGCGCCGACGGACTGATGGGCGAGGCGGCCGACCTGGCCGATCGCCGACACTGGCACAGCCACTGCTGGAGGATGGAACCGTGAGCGAGGAGATCCGCAGCGCCACTCTGCTGCCGGCGGTGCGCACCGACATCGAGCTGCGCACGAGCGACGGGCTGACGCTCGTCGGCGAGCTCGCGGTGCCCGAGAGCCACGACCCGGTGGCCACCCTCGTGTGCCTGCACCCGCTGCCGACGGCGGGGGGATTCATGGACTCCCATATCATCCGCAAGGTGGCCGCCCGCCTGCCGGCGATGGCCGACCTCGCGGTGCTGCGGTTCAACTTCCGCGGCGTCACCTCGGCGCGCGGCACGAGCGAGGGCACCTTCGGCCACGGCGATCTGGAGCGTCTCGACCTCGAGGCCGCGATGGCGTTCGTCGCCGAGCGCGGGCTGCCGGCCCCCTGGCTGCTCGGCTGGTCGTTCGGAACCGAGGTGGCGCTCAAGCACGGCCTCGAGCATCCGGTGGTCGGGGCGATCCTGCTGTCGCCGCCCCTGCATCGCACGCGCGAGGACGAGCTCGCGGCGTGGGCCGGCAGCGGCAAGCGGCTCGTGGTCGTGGTGCCCGAGCTCGACGATTACCTGCGCCCGGCCGAGGCGCTGGAGCGCTTCGCCGTGGTTCCCGAGCGCGAGTTCGTCGCGGTCGAGGGCGGCAAGCACCTCTGGGTGGGGGAGAACCAGACGGTGCGCGTGCTGAGCGAGATCGTCGCGCGCCTCAACCCCGCCGTGCTGCCCCTGCCGACCCACTGGCCGTGAGGCCCGCGGCCCGGGCCGCGTTCAGCGCTCGTCGAGCTTCGGGACGATCACCTGGTCGATGACGATCAGGATCGACGCGGCCACCGGGATCGCGATGAGCGCTCCCAGGATGCCCAGCAGCGTGCCGCCGATGAGCGCGGCGATGACGACCACGACGCCGGGCACCTTCACGGCCCGATTCATGATGTTCGGGCTCAGCACGTACGCCTCGACCTGCATGTAGACCAGGTACCAGACGGCGGCGGCGATGACGGTCGCGATCGACTCGGGGTTCACGAGCAGCTGCGTGAGAACGATGAGGATCGAGCCGGAGAGGGTGCCGACGAGGGGCACGAGCGAGAACAGGAACGCGATGAAGGCGAACAGCGCCGGGTAGGCGGCCCCGATGGCGTTCAGGAAGATGAAGCTCGCGACGCCGTTGATGAGCGCGAGGCCGACCTGCCCGACGACGTAGCGGCCGACCGCGTGCGAGACCTGCTCGGCGATGTCGATGAAGGTGTCGCGCCGCGACCGCGGCACGAGGCGGTACAGGGCGCGCTTCATCGAGCCGAGCGAGGCGGTGAAGTAGAGCGTCAGGATGAGGATGATGAGCGCGCCGAACACGCCGGTCGCGATCGAGACGCTCACCGAGAGCACCCCGCCACCGATCTGCGCCAGGTTGTCCGGGTCGGTGAGGTAGGCGAGCACGGCCTGCGCCGCCTCGCGGATGTCGAGCACCTCGACGGGGATGACCGCCTGCACCTGCGCCAGGAGCTCGTCGAGGAGGCGCGGCGTCGTCACGTAGCGAGTGATCTCGGCGATCAGGCGCGACGACTGCTCGAGCACCACGGGGATCAGCGCGAACACCAGGCCCGTGAACAGGCCGAGCACCCCGATCAGCACGGTCACGAGGGCCGCCCAGCGCGGCCACTTGCGCGATTCGAGCCAGGAGATCAGCGGGTCGAGGCCGAGCGCGATGAAGATCGCCGCCCCGATGTAGGTGAGGATCGTCGCCAGTGATGCGAACGCCCCGCCGATGAGCAGGGCGACGAGAACGCCCAGACCGCCGAAGATGCCGAGGCGGAACGCGTTGTGGATCTTCACCGGATGCCCTCTCCCGGCCGCGCGGGGGACCTACTCGTCCCGGCTCGTTACGGCCTCCGCCTGCGACAGTACCCCGCGCAGGCTCTCGAAGTAGCCCGCCACGGCATCGCGCTCGACCCGGATGCGCGCGAGACGCTCCTCCGCGTCGGCGACCATGTCCGCCGTGCGCTTCTCGGCATCCCGCAGCAGCTCGGCCGCGCGCCGCTCGGCGTTCTCGAGCACCTCCCGCGCGGTCGCGTCGGCGGCGGCGCGCTGGGCCTCGGTCGCGTCCTTGG